>NZ_CAJHBJ010000002.1:0-251535 GCF_904846595.1 Psychrobacter sp. HII-4
AAATGCGTGATTGTCATGGATAACGCTCGGTTTCATAAAAGCAAACGTATTCAAAAGCTACTCAACAGACATGGCCATCGTATTCTTTGGCTACCACCGTACAGCCCTGATTTGAACCCTATCGAGATGAAGTGGGCACAGGCTAAGTTTCTGCGCCAAGGGTGGATGGAGAATAATTTACCTAAACTGTTTCATGATATGGGCTGTATCGATTTTATAAAGATTTAACTATATGTTGATATTTGCAGTGATTGTTGTGGTATCCGGTGCTCTGATTATCGGAGCACTATGGGGGCTTTATGGCCGCTTGCCAAGCTGGCTTGAGGGGAACTTATTGGCGGTCGCTGGCGGCGCGCTGGTGCAGCCGGCGGTGACTGACAGCGGGGTTTGGATTACCGCAGCTTTATACGTATAGACGGTTTAATTCGCATAAACTGACCACTTAAAAAATAAACGCCCGCGCAATAAAAAACCGCCTAGCCATTAAGCTAAGCGGTTTTTTTCAACCTAACTGTAAAAATCAAGCAATCGAAAATTACTGGTTTTTTTCGTAAACTGGTAACTCTTTACAGATAGCTTCTACTTTGCCGCGTACTTCAGCAGCGACTTTTTCGTCACCGCGGCTGTCTAGTACGTCACAGATCCAGCCTGCCAACTCGCCTGCTTGTGCTTCGTTAAAGCCGCGCGTGGTAATCGCTGGCGTACCGATACGGATACCAGAGGTAACAAATGGCGATTTTGGATCATTTGGTACGGCGTTTTTGTTCACAGTAATGTGGGCATCACCAAGCCATTTGTCCGCTTCTTTACCCGTCATTTCTTGCTTGACGAGGCTGATGAGCATCAAGTGGTTTTCAGTACCGCCAGAGATGATTTCATAGCCGCGCTCTTGGATGACTTTTGCCATCGCTTGGGCGTTTTTGACCACTTGCTGCTGATAGGTTTTAAAATTGTCTTCTAATGCTTCTTTAAAGCAAACCGCTTTTGCCGCGATGACGTGCATGAGCGGGCCGCCTTGGTTGCCTGGGAAGACAGCAGAGTTTAGTTTTTTCGCCAGCTTCTCATCACGCGCCAAGATCATACCTGAGCGCGGGCCACGTAGGGTCTTGTGCGTGGTGGTGGTGACCACATCTGCAAAGGGTACTGGGCTTGGGTAAACGCCGCCTGCAACCAGACCCGCCACGTGTGCCATATCAACCAGCAAGTACGCGCCCACTTCGTCGGCGATATCACGGAAACGCTGCCAATCAACGACTTGTGAATACGCTGAGAAGCCTGCGATGATCATCTTTGGCTTGTGCTCACGAGCCAGAGCATCAACTTGGTCATAATCGATCAGACCAGTGCCTTCGACGAGGCCATACTGTACGGCGTTGTAGTTCAGGCCTGAGAAGTTGATGTGCGCGCCGTGAGTCAAGTGACCACCAGCGTCTAGGCTCATGCCAAGTACGGTGTCATTGGCCTCTAGCAAAGCCAAAAATACAGCAGAGTTCGCTTGGCTACCAGAGTGCGGCTGGACGTTGACGTATTCTGCACCAAACAGCTCTTTTGCGCGGTCGATGGCCAATTGCTCGATTACATCGACGTGCTCACAGCCACCGTAGTAACGCTTGCCTGGATAGCCTTCCGCGTATTTGTTGGTTAGGTCGGTGCCTTGTGCTTCCATAACCGCTTGTGAGCAGTAGTTTTCTGAGGCAATAAGCTCGATGTGGTTTTCTTGACGCACGCTTTCGGCGGCCATGGCTTCTGCAAGTACTGGATCAAACTCTTTGATAGAAATATCTTTAAACATAATAATGTCCTAGGTAGTGGCTATCGTTAATGGTAGTGTTTATCGAAAAGAAGCGAGTAGCAAAAGGAGGTAAAACAGGCAAGCACAGGCAATTGGCCTGTCATTGACGTGTCTATATCGACAATCAAATCGACACGCAGGCGCCGATATCATCGCTAAAGTTTAAGTGTAACATGAAAATTTGTATGGTGAGCGCAAAAAAAACTCACGCTAAGCTGAACAAATTAAATGGCCTTATAACGCAAATAAATAGCCAATAAAATAAAGTATTTATCACGGTATATTTATATGCTTGGATATAAATTTTTCTATTCTCTGTTGCAGCCTATCTGTGATTGTCTATTTTGGCTGAACGCGGGCAAAAACGTCTCGCTGATCAGCAGCGTCCGCCCATACCAGTCATAACGCGTTTGCCGTTGCCAGCCTTTGGCCGTCTGTGAGATAAAACGCTGATTGGGCAACGTGCGACTGTGCTTAAATAACACATAACCGATGGGCGTACTCTTGAGCTGCTGCAAACGGCGGGCGCGGCCTTTGAGACTGGGCAACGGAAAGATGCTCTGTGCCTCGACCCACGGCAGCTCATCATTGCCATATAGGTACACCTCGCGTACCCACGCCAGCATCGGCCGATTTAGCTGCGCGCCTCGTACACCCAGCTGGCGCTTTTGTGCCAGTGTCAGCGCGCGATAGCCCTCAAAACTGCGCTCAACGCGCAAGGGCTGCCGAGCTTTTACCTCTAGTACAGCAGTCAAAGAGCCTTCGACATTGAGCCAAGCGTGTAGCTCGGCGGGCGGCGGTACAGGGCAAAACAGGTGGTTACTAGGCATAATAAGCGGCTAATGATGACGGATAAAAGACGGATAAAAAATAGATGAGAGCAGCACTAGCGACTGGCATCAGCGGGGGGCATATTATCAGCATTAAACGGTAAGGCGTCAAATGCTCGTCGGCGATACTCAGCCATATGCTCTCTATCTCTACGGCAAAAGTCCGCAATGGCTGGCACAAACCGCCCATCATAAACGCGGTGCAACGAATGAGTCGTCGTCGGTATAAAACCGCGAACCAGCTTATGCTCGCCTTGCGTCCCTGGATCAAAATAGCTCAAACCCTGCTCGATAGCAAACTCGATGCCTTGATAATAGCACAGCTCAAAATGCAAGCTGTCATAGTCCGCCAGTGCGCCCCAATAGCGACCGTATAAAGTCGCGTCTTTGCTATCGGGCTTATCGTACAAAAACAAACTACTGGCAATGATATCACCATGCACATCACGCGCTTGAGCCAGCATCAGGTGCTCAGGCATACTCGCGGCCAACGCCATAAAAAAATCTAACGTTAAATAAGGCTGCTGGCCGCGCACCGCATAGGTCATCACATAGCAATGATAAAAAGCGTGCCAGTCCTCCTCACAAATCGTATCCCCGCATTTACGCTGACAACGGATGCCTTGCTCGGTGACCTTGCGGCGCTCAGCGCGGATGGTCTTGCGCTTTTTGGCTCTTAATGTTGCCAAAAACGCCTCAAAATCTGCAAATGGCTGCGCATTTTTTAATAAGTCTTGGTTTTGCCACAAAAACTGACAGCCCTGACGCTCTAGTATCGGTATGTCGATGGCCACCGCTGCGCCGCCCTGCTCTTGCGCCGTCAGTGCACTCATGACATCGCTATCTGTCGGCATGGCGGCAGCTACAATATCGGCCAACTCAGGCGTGACAAACAGTCCATGCCAGCTTGATGCCCCCACTTGCTGAGCAATATCATCTACGCCTGCTAGGGCGGTCTTTATGATATCGGCACGCAGGCGCTCGCCATCAGCCAGCCAAAACCGCTGACCGGTAATCGGCGTATAAGGTACGCTACTGACCAGCCGCGGATAGTAGTCGACACCATAGCGCGCGTAGGCCTCTGCCCAAGCATGATCAAACACAAACTCACCGCGGTGATGACCCTTAATAAAGACTGGTAGCACCGCTATAGGATGCGTGACGGATACCTTGTCGCCTGCAGCTAATGCCGTATTGTCACCGTCAGAGTGTGCCTTGCTGTTTTTGATGTCAGCGGCGCTTGGCGGCGGTTGGTATCCCTCATCGACCTGATGGATCAAGACATATATCGGCAGCCAGCCTGCCTGCTCACCGATGGCGCCCGTGTCTGCCAGCGCTTGCCAAAAAGCAAAGGACATAAACGGCGTGTCTGGCGTTTGCCACTCTGCCATCTGCTGCCAGCTGGTATCACTCATCAGTGCGTATTTTAAACGTATGCTCATGGTCACTCTAGCCGCTCTATGTGTGTCAATGTTTTATTTAAGGCGTATATCAGTCAATCACTTATAAAAGACAGCCAAACATGGTGAGATGCCTGCTCGCGTCAAAACGACAGCAAATATCAGCCATCGCTGCGTTACCTAAAGCTTATCGCTGTATGTGACACAAAGATATACTTTAACCTAAAATAGCCTAGCAAATTTTTGCCGGTTTGCTGTCACAATTTGCAAAGCACACTCACCACTTTATAAAAACCACTGACAGTAAAGGCGCGGTTTTAGGGCGTGTCCTCATTTTAAAAATGGTGATAAAAATGAGATAAATCGCAGTCAAACAAGGAAAATAGCGCAGATAATATCGAGATATTAGTCAGCTATTTGACACCGTTTGGCCAGATTTGGCCATTTTTAGCCCATTTAGATGGCTATCGATTGAATTGAGGACACGCCCTAGAATGACACAGGGTTTGGATTTACTTAATTGATAACGGGTAAGCACCCATGAAATGACAGTAATCGCTGGGAAGGGATGATATAAAAGCGGATGACTGGTAGAATAACGCTGTTCTTAGCTTAATATAATTTTGGTGCATAGGACATAAGCGAAAATAGTATACTTAGTTCATGATATAGGATTGACACCGTATCGAATTTATAGTGGATCCTTTATAATATACTCTTAGCCATTTGCTTTTAGGTCGCTTTTTTTAGATGATGATATCATCATTGCAAGCGCCTTTTGAATAACAACCAATCAAAGCTAGCCACTACGGTTATAAAGGCTAGCCAACAGCAACAAGAAACTTAAGTAGCCTCAACCATTGCAAGAGACTACATATAATGTACGGGATCGAACCATAACGTTTGCTATTGCATAGTATTATTTAACGATATGTCGTTTAACGATTTGTAGCATTATATTTGAGCTTTATTATTCACTACAGCCTATAGGAATATTCTACTAATATGTCAAAAATTATTTATACAAAAACTGACGAAGCCCCAGCGCTGGCGACCTTATCATTCTTGCCGATTGTCAAAGCCTTTACCAATACAGCAGGCGTCTCTGTCGATATCAGCGATATCTCTGTGGCCGCGCGTGTGTTGGCCGAATTCCCTGAGTACCTCACTGAAGAGCAGCGCGTACCTGACAACCTCGCAGAGCTAGGTCGCCTAACCCAAGACCCAAATGCCAACATCATCAAACTGCCGAACATCAGTGCCTCAGTACAGCAGCTAAAAGCCGCTATCAAGGAATTACAAAGCAAAGGCTATGCCCTACCTGACTTCCCTGATGAGCCAAAAACTGAGGAAGAAGAAAACATCCGTAAGCGCTACGGCAAAGCACTAGGTAGCTCGGTCAACCCCGTACTGCGTGAAGGTAACTCTGATCGCCGCGCGCCAAAAGCGGTCAAAAACTACGCACGTAAGCATCCGCACTCAATGGGTGAGTGGAAACAGTGGTCAAGCACTCACGTCTCACACATGCACAGCGGCGACTTTTATGACGGCGAGCAATCGATGACCCTCGACAAGGCTCGTACCGTACGTATGGAGCTGTTGCTCGAAGATGGCACCACCAAAGTCCTAAAGCCAGAGATTGCTTTGTTGGACAAAGAAGTCATCGATCTGATGTTTATGAGCAAAAAAGCGCTACTTGAGTTTTATGAGCGCGAAATGGAAGACTGCCGCGAAGCAGGTATCTTATTTTCATTGCACGTAAAAGCCACGATGATGAAGGTCTCGCATCCAATCGTCTTCGGTCATGCGGTCAGAACGTATTATAAAGACGCTTTTCAAAAACATGGTGCGCTCTTTGATGAGTTAGGCATCAACGTCAATAACGGTATGGCATCACTTTACGAAAAAATCAAAGAGCTGCCAACCTCTCTACAAGAAGAGATCGAGCGCGACTTGCATGCTTGTCAAGTGCATCGTCCACGTCTGGCGATGGTTGACTCATCAAAAGGCATCACCAACTTCCACTCACCAAGCGATGTGATCGTCGATGCCTCAATGCCTGCGATGATTCGCTCAGGCGGTAAGATGTGGGGCGCAGATGGCAAAATGTATGACTGTAAAGCGGTCATGCCAGAGTCTACCTTTGCGCGTATTTATCAAGAAATGATCAACTTCTGCAAATGGCATGGCAACTTTGACCCAACCACCATGGGTACAGTACCAAACGTCGGCCTCATGGCTCAAAAAGCTGAAGAATACGGCTCACACGACAAGACCTTTGAGTCAAGCGACGCTGGTATCGCGCGTATCGTAGATGTGGATACTGGCGAAGTTCTCATGGAGCAAGCCGTCGAAAAAGGCGATATCTGGCGCATGTGTCAGACCAAAGATGCCCCGATCCAAGACTGGGTCAAACTGGCCGTACGCCGTGCTCGCGAGTCAGACACGCCAGTCGTCTTCTGGCTAGATCCATACCGTCCGCACGAAAACGAGCTGATCAAAAAAGTCAAAATGTACCTAAAAGACCATGACACCGATGGCCTACATATCGAGATCATGTCTCAGGTTCGCGCCATGCGTTATACCTTAGAGCGCGTCGCTCGCGGTCTAGACACCATCTCTGCTACTGGTAACATCTTGCGTGACTACTTAACAGATTTGTTCCCTATCTTAGAGCTCGGTACCAGTGCCAAGATGCTATCGGTCGTACCACTCATGAAAGGCGGCGGTTTGTTTGAGACAGGTGCAGGCGGTTCAGCACCAAAGCATGTCGAGCAGTTGGTAGAAGAAAACCACTTGCGCTGGGACTCACTAGGCGAGTTCTTAGCCTTGACCGAATCTTTGGAGCATTTGGCCAAAAACGACAACAATGCCAAAGCGCAAGTATTGGCAGACGCCCTCGATAAAGCCACAGAAAAACTGCTAATAAACAACAAGTCACCTTCGCGTAAGACAGGCGAGATTGACAACCGTGGCAGTCACTTCTACCTAGCGATGTACTGGGCAGAAGAGCTGGCGGCTCAAGACAACGATAGCGAGCTAAAAGCGCAGTTTACACCGCTGGCAGAACAACTACAGCGTGACGAAGCGGCCATCATCAAAGAGTTGAATGATGCCCAAGGCAAGTCGGTAGATATCAAAGGTTACTACTTAGCTGATGAAAAACTGGCTGAGCAAGTGATGCGTCCAAGCACGTTGTTCAACGAAGCGATCGCCTCATTATAATCTGATGCGCCGCTGATATGCCTGAGCGCTGGGCGTAAAGGAGGTATTTAAGCCTTTACGCCCACTTTTAGCATAAAAAAACACCCCTTAGATCTGAAATCTCAGGGGTGTTTTTTTGTTTATTTTTAGGGTGCGTCCTTATGTAAAGAGCATTGATTGAGTTGCAGACATGCCCCGACGCTTAAGCGTGCATGTGCTTGATAATGGCTTTACCAAACTCAGAAGTACTCAGCAAAATGGCATCTGGCATCAACCGCTCAAAATCATAGGTCACTGTCTTATTAGCGATAGCGCCTTGAATGCCGCTGATGATCAAATCAGCCGCTTCCGTCCAGCCCATGTCACGTAGCATCATCTCAGCTGATAAGATGAGCGACCCTGGGTTGACTTTGTTTTGTCCGGCGTATTTGGGTGCAGTACCATGCGTCGCTTCATAAACCGCGATTGCGCCGCCTTTATTGGCACCTGGTGCGATACCGATACCGCCCACTTCTGCTGCGAGGGCGTCGGATATATAATCGCCGTTTAGGTTGAGCGTTGCCACCACCGAATAATCAGCAGGGCGCATGAGGATTTGCTGCAAAAAGGCATCAGCGATGACGTCTTTTATGACGATGTCATTGCCTGTTTTTGGGTTTTTCATCGTCATCCAAGGCCCGCCATCCAATAGCTCGGCACCGAAGCGCTCGGCGGCAAGCTCATAGCCCCAATCCTTAAACGCGCCTTCGGTAAATTTCATGATATTGCCCTTGTGCACCAAGGTGACATTAGGCAAATCATTGTCGATGGCATACTGGATGGCCTTACGCACTAAGCGCTGCGAGCCTTCTTTTGAGACAGGTTTGATGCCGATACCGCAGTCATCATCGAAGCGAATCTTGGTGACGCCCATCTCTTCTTTTAAAAACTTAATGACCTTTTTAGCCTCATCACTGCCCGCCTTCCATTCGATGCCAGCATAGATATCTTCTGAGTTTTCGCGGAAGATCACCATGTCTGTCAGCTCGGGATGCTGCACTGGGCTTGGCACCCCTTCAAACCAGCGCACGGGGCGCTGGCACACATACAAGTCGAGCTCTTGGCGTACCGCGACGTTGAGCGAGCGAAAACCACCGCCCACTGGGGTCGTCAATGGCCCTTTGATACTGATGACATAGTCTTTTAAAATCTCCAGCGTCTCATTGGGCAAATAATCCCCATCGTATACTTTTGCCGCTTTTTCGCCGAGATAGGTTTCCATCCAAATGATGGATTTTTTGCCATGATAAGCCTTGTCTACTGCTGCATTGACGACCTTTATCATCACAGGCGTGATATCGACTCCGATACCATCACCCTCGACAAAAGGGATAATCGGATGATTGGGCACATTTAAAGACAAGTCAGCATTTACCGTGACTTTTTCGCCGTCTCTTGGGACGATCACTTTATTGTAGGACATGGGTAACACTCCTTAATGATTTAATTATGAGTTATTTAATTATATATCTTGGTCATTTATCGTAATTTTGCCAATCTGATGAGTAACGCCTTATGCCATTTACCATACTGCAAAACTTACCCAAACCATAGAGGACAAAAACACAATTGGCCCATAACGAGCATAATTATAAAGATAGTTTATACAGTATTAACAAATCAAAAGGCGTTATATGCTAGGGTTTTGATGAGACGTTACTGTATGCTGCTTCGCCATTTATCGTTTAAAATCGGATACGTGGCTATCAGATTATTTTTATACCGGATTGGCTATGGCGCCTATCGGGACATCAAAAATATAAAACCATAATAATAACATGGTATTTATTCGCTAATGGGACGGTGTTATAGTCGCAGCATTCAAAACCGATACCACATCAACGGTTACAAGCGGCAATCTTTATACTTGTTTTATACTTAATAGTGCCCTTTGACCGCTTTGTCAGTTTATTTTAGGAATGCTTACACCATGCCGAGCTCTAGTCTCATTTTGTTCAATAAGCCTTATGGGGTGCAAAGTCAGTTCCGTGACGACAGTAATAATGACCACGCCACCCTATCGCTATACTTTACCGATAAGTCGCTGCGAGTGGCGGGGCGGCTTGATGCAACCTCAGAGGGGCTACTGATCTTAACTAGTGATGGCCGCGTCAACAAAGCCATTACCCAGCCACCATCGGCGGCGAGCTTTGAAAAAGACAAGCATAAGCAAGGCAAGACCTATTTGGTGCAAGTCGAGGGGATCGCAACGCCTGCACAGCTACAGGCTCTGAGCAAAGGCGTGCACTTAAAGGACGGTAAAACTTTACCTGCGCTCGCCCAGATGGTCACAGAGGCGGATTTGCCAATAGCCTTATGGCCCCGCAACCCACCGATACGTGAGCGCAAAAACGTCCCAACGTCTTGGCTAATGCTGACCATCTACGAAGGCAAAAACCGCCAAGTCAGGCGTATGACCGCTCATGTAGGTCTGCCTTGTCTGCGTTTGATACGCTGGTCGGTTGCAGGGTTTGAGTTAGGCCGTTTGGGGGTCGGTGAGTTTGTCCGTATTCATCTAAATGACGAGCGCTGTCGACAATTAGGGATTGGGCACACGCTCTAAACATCATATCTCGAACTGGTAAGGTTTATCTGTTAAGATTCAGCACATTACGGATATTATCTCATCACTCGTCTGTTTTTATCATTGCCGCTTTATAATAGGAATATGTCATGATTGCTTCTCGTCGCTTTTCTTTGCTTGCCACCAGTATTGCTGCTGCGCTGATATTAAGTGCCTGTCAGCCGGCGACTGAGGATGAGGCGACGTCTAGCGATACCGCAACGCCGCCCGTGACCGACCTAGAGATCAATCCATCTGATGCGCAAACGGACGATGTGCTGGCTAAAGAAGATGCAGCAAACGAGACACAAATGACCGATATGCTCAGAGACTATACGAGGGCGATGACGCGTATGCACGATGAGATGATGATCGGTATGGGTTATAACGATCCTGATACCGCGTTTGCCAAAGCCATGCTTGGTCATCATCGCGGAGCGATCGAGATGGCAAAGACCCAGCTAAAATACGGGACAGATGATAGCATGCGGCAACTGGCGCAAAACGTCATTGATGCCCAGCAGCCAGAGATTGATACGTTAAATAAATGGCTTGCCAGCCATCCCGACACCGTCAAAACCAACCCGCACACAGAAGCCATGCAGCAGGCCTATGCCAGAAGCATGGATGTCTTACACGGTGATATGGTGCTTGGTATCGCCGACCCGCAGCCAGACATGGCGTTTGCTCGCGGTATGCTGCCGCATCATATCGGCGCGGTAGATATGGCCAACGTACAGCTCAAGTACGGCACTGATGAAGAGATGCGCCAGTTGGCACAAAGTATCATCGACACCCAGCAAGCTGAGATTGAGCTGATGCAAAAATGGATTGCAAGCCATAGCGCGGACGCCGCTGAGACAAATACCAATGCAGATGCGGACTCTACGACTGACGCGTCAGACGATCATGCTCAACCGTCTCAATCTCAGTCGTCTAAGGAGCCGGCTACAGCACCTGCCAAAGATGGTGAGTCGTAAATACACACAAACATACATAGTAAGCCAGCTGTGTCACCAAGCCTCTCTCTGGCGACACAGCGAACCGCCTTTAGCCTCTAATCTACTCTCAGACAACAAAAGGGCGACTTTAGCCTACCTATCTACCCACACATTTAACCATGTATGCCAGCCTGCTTGGGTCGGCGATGCCGCCTCATCACTGGGCGATGCGCTCGTGGGTGTTGCAAGATGCAAAGTGACTTTATAAGGGCAATCTTGATGGAGGCTGTCTTGATAAAGGCCATCTTGATCAATATCTGCCGCTGCATTTTTCTTCTCAGCGGCCGTTTTGGGTAATACGGTGACCGACATCAGCTCATCTCGGCGAAACAAATGACAGTCAATCTTGCGCGCAGACGTACTCAGAGACGATAGCTGTTTGGCATCAGCTTTGATACCATCGATGGCGACGATCACATCATGGGCGGAGATACCCGCACGCGCCGCTGCACTACCGCGCAGGACTCGATTGACTTTGAGGCCTGCTGGGGTGTCGCTACAGCGCATACCCCAAGGCATGTACTTGTCCGCCGTCTCCTTACTATTGACATGTAACTTGACACCATTGGCACTCAGCAATGTCTGTATCGGCAACGCCTCAACGCCATTGACGTAGCGGCGCTCAAAGTCCTGCCAGACATCAAGCGGCATGAACTGACTGATGACCGCGCCCATATCGGCACTGCTGATACCGATGCGCTTTTTGTCATTTTGCTTGGCCTGTCGATAAAATGCCTGTATCACATCAAACAAGCGATAGCGTCCCTTGGTTTTCTCTAGCAAAGTCAGATCCAAACAAAGCGCTACCAAGGCGCCTTTATTATAATAGCTGATACCTGCGTTACCTGTGTTTTCATCATTGCGATACAGCTTAATCCAAGCATCAAAGCTCGACTCAGCCACGCTCTGATATGCGCGCCCTGGCGTCTGGTAGTAGCGATTGATTTGCTCAGCCAGCAGCTTCAGATAGCTGGCTTTATCGATGACGCCTGATGCTTGCAGCATAAAGTCGTCCACATAGGAGGTAAAGCCCTCAAACACCCATAGCAAAGGCGTAAAGGCCTCCTTTCGTAAATCAACATTGAGCATCACATCAGGGCGCACCGTCTTGACCCACCATGCATGAAAGTACTCATGGCTACACAAGCCCAAAAAGCGCTGATAATCACTGCTGGGTATTTTTGGCTCATCGGCACTTGGCAGGTCGCGGCGCGGGGTGATCAGGCTGGTAGAATTGATATGCTCAAGCCCGCCATAGTCCTGCCCACTGGCAAAGGTCATAAAGGTATAATCTGCAAAAGGTGCATCGCCTAGCCAGTCTACATAGCTCTGACAGATCTGGGTGATGTCCTGCTGCAACCTGCCCATATTGCTGCTGTGCTTGCCTGACAGATAAAAGCGGTGACGTAGCGTCTGATGCGCGCTGTCTTGAATAATAAAATCAAACCTATCTTGCTCGGCAATCTCAAACGGATAGTCAATCAAGTCATGATAGCTGGGCATTTGTAGCGCAAAGCACAGCTGCCCCTCTAGCTGCAGCTCTGTGTAGTCCAGGCCTATCGCCAGACAAACACGCGCCTCATCCTTATCTGCCAAAAACGTTGCAGGAACGATAAGACTCACTTGCAGCTTTTGCTGCTCTTGCCCTTCAACAGCCAATGCAAGCGAGGTAAAGTTGCCATACAGTCGCTGCTGATCGACGTAGGCGGTACGCACCGACAGATCATAACAGTAGACCTCATAATGAACGCTGACGCTCTGCCCTGCCTTTATCTGCGGGAGCTGCCATGTGTGCTTGTCTATTTTTTGGCCACGATAAGGCTGTGACGACGTATCACGAGCTGTATCCTGCTCATCTAGCACCTGATAATGGACAGCGGTAATATTGCGAGCAAACTCGCGCATCAAGTAGCTGCCTGGTATCCACGCAGGTAGCCAAAGCTGCGGCGCATCAGTGCTGGCGGTAAAGCTCAGCGTCACATCCACCAAATGCTCAGCAAAACGGGAAAAATCAAAACGATAACGAATATCGATGTCTGCTGTACTCTGTACGTTGGCATCATAGTTGGCTGGCTGCTCATTGGTCTTTAAGGTAATCTGTGTCATTTTCTTGTCTCATTTTTATGGTTATCATTATGGTAGAAGCCCGACAGACAAAACGCAACTGGCAAACGTTTTATGCTGGAGCGTTCAGGCATCTGACGAGTCCATCCGTTTATATTTCAAAAAAATAGCTATTTAACGTGATTAATTGGCATTTTTTCTGTTTTTTGCCTTGAAAGTTATCAAAGCCATCTCAATTAAAGATGCTAACTGCTAAAGTTACTTTTATAAACCGAAATAAACTGATGATAATTGACTAATGACGTGGCTATTTGGCTGGCTGATTGGCTTTTTTAGGTTTATTGCAACCGTATTTAATTTTTTACATCGATATATTTAGGATATTTTATGACTACTATCGCAAAAGACACCGCCGTCACATTCAATTACACGCTAAAAGACGACGAAGGCAACATCCTTGACCAGTCACCAGAAGGTCAACCACTTGCCTATCTACATGGTCACAGCAATATCATCCCAGGTCTAGAAAAACAACTAGAAGGCAAATCTGCTGGCGAAAAAGTAAACGCTGTCGTAGAGCCTGCTGACGGCTACGGTGAGTACCAAGAGCAAGCGGTACAGCATGTGCCACGTGAAAATTTCCAAGGTGTCGACGATATCCAGCCTGGTATGCAGTTCCAGTCAGAAGCGGGCGGCCAAGTGATGCTAGTGACCGTCACGGCAGTAAACGACAAAGAAATCACTGTCGATGCCAACCATCCATTGGCTGGTAAGCGTTTGACGTTTGATGTTGAAATTCAAGAAGTGCGCGCTGCTACTGAAGACGAGCTAAACCACGGCCATGTACATGGCGCTGGTGGCGTTCAGCACTAATCGCTACTTGCATTTGGTAAGTAGTAAAAGGTTTGGTGGCTATGAGATAAATCAGCCAACTGGCCAACAGAGTCGACTCAATTGAGTCGGCTTTTTTTATTCCTGCTGCTTTGTGCCTGCTCGTTTATACGATGCTTTTGTGCGAGCAGCGTTGTGGGCAGCTGACCGAACCATGCTAGCACAAGTGTCATTGAGAGCGGCGCAATGGTTTACCACTAAATCGCCATCCTTTAGACGTAACAAAGCCGCATAACGACAAGCATTATGCGGCTTTTATCACTAACCATCCATGTTAATGTTATCAAATACCTAATCCCGGGGTATCTCATAACTGACAGGCATCCAGCCTTATCATCCCTAATCAGCAAACCACCTATCCCTGATGCGACCTTTAAGATACCAATCCCTAGTATCCATGAACCGTTCCGTTCAATCGTGCCGTACAGTTATAATCGCAGATTGCCCTATCGTTAGTAAGAGGTCGAAACGTCAATCGGTGTAAGCATATGCTTACATACTATTGTTGTTTCGATAGCACTCGTCATTTCTCTAGCACCTCTTTATGACTCAGCAGCTGCTTTGGTTCTGCGCTTAGCATGATATAGGCAGCTTCATTGATAAAGACTTCATCCTCTGGCAGCTCTGGGCGCTCATTGGCTTTCATCTGACTGCGCTCTTCAAACTTTGCATCCATCGCCGCTTGATAGGTATTCCAATCACTATAAGGCTTTTCGCCCGTTGCAATCAGACGCTTGTTTTCTGCCTCAAGCGAGCGTTTTTCGATCAGCTGCATCTTGGCGCGGCGGCTATTGATATCTAAGCGAATGGGTTTTTTCTCATCTTCCATATCACGGATATCATTGAGCGTTGAGAGATAGACGAACTGCGGGTTTTGCTGTTGGCGAATCTTGGATTGTTGATTGAGTGTCGCCAAGGTATCGCTGCTAAACTTGCCCTCAGGCTTGTACGGCGCTGTTTTGATGGTGTCCCAAGGCAAGGCTTTTTTCTGTGCGCGCTCACCAAAGGTCGCATCATCATAGATATTGACCAGCTCGATATCTGGGACGACGCCTTTGTTTTGCGTACTGCCGCCCGTCACACGATAAAACTTACGCTGGGTCAAGGTCGCTGTCCCAAGCGCTAGGCTATCAAGCTGGATTTGAGCAGAGCCTTTACCGGTGGTCGTACTACCAACGACCAGTCCGCGTCCGTAGTCTTGGATAGCGGCAGCAAAGATTTCGCTGGCCGAGGCAGATGCTAAGTTGGTCAGTACCACCATTTTGCCATCATACAGCTGCTCGCCGCCATCGTTGTCGCGGTAGACTTGGATGTTGCCACGGTTGTCACGAATCTGCACGAGCGGCCCGCTCTTGATAAAAAAGCCCAGCATCTTGGCCACTTCATCCAAAGAGCCGCCAGGGTTGTTGCGTAAATCCACCACAAGTCCATCGATATTTTCTTTATCAAGGGCTTTTAGCGCCTTTTCGGTATCGATGCTGACGCTGCGATAGTCTTCGCCATTGCGCCGTGCGCGATAATTGAGATAAAAACTTGGTATCTCAAGCACACCGATACGTTTGGGCGTTTTGTCAATATTAGGACGCTGTACTTCGACGACGCGCTGCTTGACGCCCGACTCTTCTTGTTGAATGATATCGCGCACCACCGTCACGGTGCGAGCACTTGAGTCTGGCGTATTGGGCTGGCGTAGTTTGAGAGTCACTGAGGTACCGCGCTTACCGCGAATCAAACTGACAATCTCTCGCGTCGACCAGCCGACCACATCGGTCATGTTTTTGCCGTCTTTGGCGATACCGACGATCAAATCATTGGGTTTTATCTGACCAGTTTTGGCTGCAGGGCCACCATCGACTAGCGTGACAATGCGCGTATAGTCTGGGTTTTTGCGATCTGGGCGAATCGATACACCGATGCCTTCTAGTTGCAAGCTTGACTGAATTTGCAGCTCAGTCGCTTGAATAGGCGCATAATAGTTGCTGTGTGGGTCATAGGTCAGCATCGCTGTATTTAAGATCGTCTCCATGATTTCATCGTCTTTGAGACGTTTAAACTGCTCTTGCTGACGTGTGAGACGTTTGAGTAATATCTCACTTGGTGTGCGTTTGTCATCACGGACGAGGTCTTGACCACGCGTGATATCGGGGTTGTTTAAAAACACCTGCTCTTTGGCTTTTTCGTCTTCTTGCCCCAAGGTGATGCTGATCAGCTGAAATTTTAGCTGGCGCGTCCAATAGTCACGTTGCTCTTTTTTGGTCTTAAAATGCCCAAGCTTTTCACGGTCTAAAACGATGGTCTCATCACCTGTCAAATCAATATCGGTCTTGAGCATTTTACTTGCCATGGCGAAGTACTCACTTGAGCGCTGGCGATAACGCTCAAATATCTCTACCCCCGCCGACAAATCTCCACGCTTGAGGCGTGCGCCAAACTCGTCGGCGTATTTTTTCTTAAACTCATCGACATCAGATTGCAAAAATAAGGTGTGATTGGGGTCTAGGCTATCGATATACATCGATAAAATCTCGCTACCCATTTTGCTATCGAGTGGCTGATTGAGATAATGACTCCGATCTAGCAAGGCGGCGACTTGGCGCGTGGTGACTTTTTGTTCAGGCGTCGGTACAAAGCCTTCGGTGCTGGTCTCTGCCACAGCAGTGCTATAGCTTTGGGTTAAAATAATACCGGCGATGCCCACTGACACTGCACTGAGTAACCACTGTGCTGGTTGTTTTTTCATCATATATACCTAGTTTTTTAAGTGAGTAATAATATCGTTATTGTAAAAATCCAGAAGGCTTTGCTCTGCTGCTATCTTGATACCCTCTCTGTTATTACAATCATTGGTATCGTAAATTGTAGTGATTATAATAGTTGACTACCTATACGGCATTCTATACAGAAGTGACCAGATAGCATTAAAATATCGTGAAAAATCAATCAATATTATCACGAGCATCTAGATAAAACTGTCTTAAACTGTATAAACAATCTTACACGCTACGCCGCTCTGTACCAAACTTTCTGTCATATTTATCGCAGTCCATCTTTGCGCTACTAGCGCTTTTTGTACATCGATGAGATCATTCATTAAACCCCATAAGCCCATCAATTTAAAGCCATTTATCTGGCGCATTATACGCCGTGCCTAATAACTGTCATAATAAGGCCATCTACACAATATACTAAGGCGTGTCTGTCGCGAGCCTAAGGAGCTTAAACGATGGGACTTAAACGGTACAGTCTTCACAAACACCGTCACCCACCTTAGTACTCCTTATTGTCAATTTTATTAAATAACAGTAACAGTCGCATTTTAAGATAACCACTTATCAAGTAATAACCAAAAAGGATAACGCAATGTATGGCGTTTTAATGATTGATATCGATAGTACTGCTCTGACCGCTGAAGATGTCAGCTTAATCAAACAAGCACAAGTCGGCGGTGTTATTTTGTTTGCCCGCAACGTCGCTGACGCCGCGCAAGTGCGCCAGCTGTGTGATGACATACGCTACCACAATCCTGATATCTTGATCGGCGTCGATCAAGAAGGTGGGCGCGTGGCACGACTACGCAACGGCTTTAGCCCTTTGCCAGCGATGGGCAAGCTGGGTGAGCGGTTTGAGCAAGATCCGGCGCAGGCGCTGAGCCTCGCTTATGACTGCGGTTATCTGATGGCGGCAGAGGTGCTGGCCGTGGGGATTGATTTGAGCTTTGCGCCTGTGCTTGATAGAGGCGGTATCAGCCAAGTCATCGGCGATCGCAGTTTTCATCAAGAGCCGCAAGCCATCATTGCCTTGGCCTCTCAGTTTATGCGCGGCATGAAAGCGGCTGGCATGGCGACCACAGGCAAACATTTCCCTGGGCACGGTGCCATCGCACCTGACTCACACGTGGCAGAAGCGATTGATAATCGCAGCTTGGATGAGATCATCAATAGTGACATGCAGCCTTTTGCCCAAACCCTGCCATGGCTCGATGCGCTGATGCCCGCCCATGTGATTTTTTCGCAAGTGGATAATAAGCCTGCAGGGTTTTCAAAGATTTGGCTACAAGACATCATCCGTGAGCAGTTAAAATTTGATGGCGTACTGTTTTCAGATGACTTGTCGATGGCCGGTGCGCAGGCGGCAGGCGATGTCAGTGCACGAGTAACAGCGGCCATCAACGCAGGCTGCGATATTGCTTTGGTCTGTAATGACCGTATCGCGGCTCATGAAGCCGCCCAAGCAGCGCAAGATCTGCCCTATCCTAACCAAAACCGTGTCAAATCTATGTCCGGCAAGATACCAGCATGGCAAGGCGATCTTGAGTCAACTTGTCAGCAGTTTGACTACTGGCAGCAAGCCAAGCAAAACGTGATGCAGGCGTTTTTTGCAGTGGCCGAAACACCTGCTAATCATTCTGCTAGTGACTCAATAGACCCCACCGCTTATAAATAATCGCAGCTCGTTTTTATCGCCATTTTTAAAATGAGGGCACGCCCTAGATTCAATACTTTGTCTTGTGATCATTGTATTTTTGACAAATAAAAACCGCTTCTTAATAAGAAGCGGTTTTTTTTGAGCACAGCTGATATTAGTTTGCTGGATCGATAGCGCTACCTTGGGTGACGTCATCACCATCTGGCAATAAGTCATCGTTGTTGCTATCTAGCGGGTTTAAGTCTGGATCAAGCGCATCGTTACTGATTGTCGTGCCTGCATCTGCACTTGCCACGTTGAACTCATCGTTCACCACAAACTCGATGCGGCGATTGCGGAAACGGCCTTGTTCAGTTGAGTTATCAGCAATTGGCTCTGACTCACCCATACCTTTGGTGGACAGTTTGCTGGCATCGACCCCTTGGGCGACTAAATACTCTTTGACAGCATCGGCGCGCTCTTGTGACAACTCGATATTGTAGTCGTCAGACGCTTGGCTATCTGTATGGCCGATAATCAGCAGCTCCATATCTGGTACTTCATTGATGATTGTGGCCGCGCGGTCCAGTAGCGCTTTGTTGGCATCAGGGATGATCGCTTTGTCTAATTCAAAATTAATCACTTGTATACTCAAGGCGCGCGCCACATCACGAGGGTCTGGATTGTCACCCAAGTTGGTCATAGCGGCATCAGCGGCCGTTAGACTGTCGTCAATCTCGCCTTGTAAGTCCAGTGGGCCTTCCGCTTGGACAGTTATGGCAGGCGCAGCCGCTTGTAAATCGGTCACTAGCTGTTGTAACGCCGCTTCGTCTGGGGCATTGACGGTGATGGTATCACCTTTGATGATCATGCTGGCGTTTGGCACGTTTTTGACGATGGGCAAAATAGAAGCAAGCTGAGCGGCGGCTGGCATATCGGTGGCAAAGTTATCATCGACGTCTGCGCGGCATTTATTGGCTTCATCGCCAAATGCGGCTGTCAGTGCATTCATCACTTTGCTTTGTAGGGTTTCGTCACCGGCATTCATACGGCAGGCATACAGCTCATTGTTTTCGCCTGTCGCGATACGCAGTGAAGCAGGCTCTACATCTGCGGCAACTGCCACTTGCTCATCGCTTGCTGCTTGTTGCTCACTAGCAACTGGTGTGGCAACAGGTTCAGGGTTTTCTTGACAGCCTCTGAGGAGCGCCCATGCCAGCGCCCCCAAAATGATCAAACCAATAATCGGTAGCAGCGCTTTCATAAAGCTGCCTTTTTCTTCTTCGGTATGTTGTAATGGCGCGGTGCTGGTGGTATCAGAGATACGAGTACCCGCCGCTGGAGTAGCCGCCAACACACCAGCTGGCAAGACCGTACTTGCCCATGCCGGAATATGATGCTGGTAACTGGCCAAATTATCACTTAAGAACTGCGGCACAGGCGTGGTACCTGCTAAGCTTTTAATTTCATGAAATGCGAGCGGCGCTGCCATCGCAATCAAGCCGCGAGCGGCGGTAGCATCGACATTGTGCTTGCCCGCCAGCTCACGCGAGATTTGATCGCGGTGAGCGCCTTCTGTCCAGACGCGGTCATAAAACCCTTGATCGTCACGGGCGATGTTTTCATTTGCAAAGCGTCCATAAGTATCATGATCAGCAAGACGCGCGGCAAAGATAGCATAAAACTGCTCAAGCAAGCTTTCTTTGGCTGGGCTGTGATCATCTCCTAGTACTGCAGGGCTGACGGTCCGTGTTAGATGACTGATAATATCCATTGGATAATTCCTCCGTTAATACGTATTTATATAATTACACTCTTCACAATGCTTTTTTTAACAACACTTTATAGGTTCACCGCTTTATAGGTTCAACTCATACATTCAACTTTTGTTATTATAAAAGTATTAAGTATCCGTTCACAATCAACAGGTTGTTGTGCAAATGCTACGTTAAGTAATGTTTCAGTTGAGACACGTAACTATCTCACCCTAAAGCCCGCCCAAATGCGACTGTCCGACAAAAGCTTAGAGAAAGACTTAAAGGAAAATACAGAGATAATTTTTTAGTAAAACGATCCATCTGTAGCCTCACATTGCTACCTGACTTGTACTGGCTCGGCGACGATCACACTACTTGCCATCTCATCTACCTCTGATAGCGAAATAGGGCCTGACGGCCTAGTTTGGTTGTTATTAGACGGTATATTGTTAGTCGGTATATTACTGTGCAAGTTATTAGGGGCGGTGTTGGGCATATCGGCAGATATACTGGCATTATTGTTGGGCGCAGGCATGACGCTATCGCCTGTTTCATCGTCTTCATCGTCTGCCGCCTGATATTCGCCAGCACCAGTAGCATTATTGGGGTATTGGTCATTGGGGTATACATCATTACTCAGACTATCAGCATCACCCAATTCACTGGTTGCCGCATTCGGGTTATCAGGTAAAGGGATGGGCGCGGTACTATCGATGACCATGGCTGGCACCAAAGCCCGCATCTCACTGAGCAAGCGCTGTAGCAGCATGGCATCTGGCGCTTCTAGCGTAAGTCGATCGTTTTGTAGATGCAAGCGGGCAAAGGGCGTGGACCTCAGCATCGTCAACACATTGGGCAATAGCTCTGCTGGTAGGTTGGCAATACTGTTGGCAACCCCTTGTTGTACAGTAAACTGACAAATCGCTGCCTGCTCGCCAAAGCTTGATCTGAGCGCTTGCTGTAGGGTGTTTTGTAGTGCTGTATCACCGACAATCGCGCTACAAGTGTATAGACTGCCACTATCGTCCACCCCTACGATAAGCTCAACAGGCGTCGGCGCGGCGACTGGTTCAGGCGCAGGCGGCACAGTCACAGACTCAGTGGCAACTGGCTCGGCTGGCGGCGCGCTATTGGGTTTTAGGACAAACGCCCATAAAGCAAGGCCAAGCGCAGCCACCGCCAACAACAACAAAAACACCCGCACCAACAAGTCACGGCGCAGGTTACGGCTGCGTACTCTTTCTTGCTTTAGACTGGTGTTTTTAGCCAGATGATGCGCCGCTGGACTGGCATGGATAGCGCTACCTGTTTTATCAAAATGCCCTTCAGAACCATGTGTATCATAGGCACGTGCATCAGAGTCATCGGTATCGTTTGGGTTAATAGGCGCATTGGTAGCCGTCTCAAAATTCGTTAAGCCGCCGCTGGCTGCTGCGGTGATGATAGGTGCTGACCATATCGGTAAATATTGGCGCAGCGCTGACGTCTGCTGCTGTAGAAATGCGGGCAAAAACTGACCATTTGCCAAGATCATAAGCTCGCGATAGACCAGCGGCGCGGCATTGATCAGTAGCTGTTTGGTCTCAGTTTCATCAATATGATGATCGGCCGCCAGCGCTTGTATCATCAATTGCTGTACGGCAGAGTCTGGCCATAGCTGCACAAAAAACGGACGCTCTACAGCCGCCTCTGTACTAATTGTCTCATCGCTACGCAATAGCTCAGAGTATATATCTGGCTGCGCCAAACGGGTAGCCAAAACCGCATAAAACTGCTCAAGCAAACTGATATAAGCCACGTTTTGGTGACTTGCCTGCTCACCTAAGACAGCTGGGGTCACGATTTGCTCTAGTTGATCGATGATACTCATAGATGACTGCCTCTATCGGCCATTGATGGAAATTTACAAAATGACAAGCTTATATTTTATTATGACTAGGGTTGACGCTATTGAAAAGCAGTATCGGTACAGAAAAAGTACTGGCTGTATGCTTTCAATAACAGCGCCAGTGTCGCAAAACCACGTCGACATTGATGACCTATCATGCCAGCTCAAACGCTACCTAATTCAGGTTTGACGGCTATCAATCATTGCATGGCTACATTATTCACCAGAAAAGCATAAAAACGCAGCGTTTTGTCACATAATAGGTTTTGGCATTGGCTCAACTACTGTTAATATTATGGCTTACCTCGGTGCTCGATCAGCGATAATTTGGTTCCCTATAAAACATAACACCACTAGCGCATGGCTGGGATAAATATGGCTTATGCTGAGATTACCTAGGCTTAAGTTACATAAAGATAAAGTGAGATAGCTTCAGCAGACAGAACACGTCCTAGTAACGATCGTCAGTTTTTATGCAGCCGTAACGCTTAGGCTTTGAACATTGTCATTTCTCGCATTGTCATACATCAGGCGCGGCCTAAGGATTTTTCTTTGTTAAACCATACCACTCTTATCATTATTATTACGGTTATCATCAGCTTGTTGGCATGGCAAAACAAACGCTTGTTTAACCGTTTTATTTTTTATCCGCCAGCGGTAAACAACGGACAGTGGGATCGTTTTGTGACGCATGGTTTTATCCATGCCGACAGCATGCATCTATTGTTTAACATGTTTACGCTGTATTTTTTTGGTCGCGCCATCGAAGGGCTGTACCAGCCGTTTTTGTTTGGGTATGGGTTTGTGGTGTTTTATGTGCTTGCCATTGTTATCGCTATGGTGCCAAGCTATCTAAAAAACAAAAACAATGCCAGCTATCTAAGTCTTGGCGCGTCAGGCGGGGTTTCAGCGGTGCTGTTTGCTTTTATCTTGCTGGCACCGTGGGAAAGCCTTTACTTATTTGCCATTGTTCCGATTCCGGCGATTTTGTTTGCAGTAGCATATGTGGCTTATAGTATTTATGCAGATAGGCGCGGCGGCTCAAACATCAATCATATGGCGCATATGTGGGGCGGCGCGTTTGGAGTGGTGGCCACGATTGTTTTAGAGCCGCGTGTCTTGCCGCACTTTATCAACGCGCTGCTGTCGCCAGGTTTTTAGAGCCGCTATGGCTGATAATGACCGATAGACAATCATCTCATTGATGGTTTGACTTTTTATGTATTGCGTTTTTATAAGCGCACAACCTCTCCTTTATGTTGTTTTATTATGATTATAGATGTTATCGGTGATATTCACGGCTACGCGGACAAGCTTGTCGGTTTGCTTAAACAGTTGGGTTATGTCCATAATGGTCAATACTTTGTGCCGCCAGAGGGCCATCGAGCGCTGTTTATTGGCGATTTGATGGATCGTGGGCCCCAGCAAGTGGCGACGTTGGAGATTGTGTTTGCCATGCTAGACGCTGATGTCGCCGACGCGGTGATGGGCAATCATGAGTATAACGCGCTGGCTTTTGCCACACCCGACCCAGACGTGCCTGGCGAGTATCTGCGCTCGCACGATGCGGTGCATACCCGTCAACACGAGGCGTTTTTGGCAGAGGTGCCTTTTGGCTCGGCGGCGCATCAGTATTGGCTTAAGCGTTTTTATGAGATTCCGTTGTGGCTCGAGACTGACTATGCCTGTTTTGTCCATGCTTGCTGGGATGTAGATAGCATGGCTGTGCTAAAGCCGTTGCTCACCGCAGATAATTGTCTGACGCCGCATGCGCTTGAGGTGACCTCGCGTGAGTTTAGTCCGGCCTTTGATGCGCTAGAGCGGGTGCTAAAAGGTGTGGAGACACCTTTGCCAGACGGCTTAGTGATGGTCGATAAAGAAGGCACGGAGCGCAAGCGGGTACGGGTACGCTGGTGGCTGGATGCGTTGAACCAGCGCACGCTGTATGAAGTTGCTCGCGCGCCCGCCTCGGCATTGGCGCAGATTCCTCAAGACGTCTTGGCTGATAATATCGATTTTGCCTTAAAAACCCACAAACCTGTGTTTGTCGGGCATTATTGGCTGACAGGTACGCCTGAGCCGCTCAGCGCGCAAGTCGCTTGCACAGATTATTCTGCCGCCGTAGACAGCGGCTATCTGACGTGCTATCAGCTTGATACGACCAAACCATTACCACTCACAGCAGATAGCTTTGTACAGTATCGTCACGATCAGCGCTAAGACTGCGTATGATGCGCGCTACCTGCTGACGCTTCTGTGTTCTGTGATGCCTGAGGGAATAAAAATGCGATAATATGGCGAAACCTCAATCTTGGCTTTACGAATGCGGCAAAACTTTTGTATGATGGTCTTTTTGAGGATATCGCATCATGAGCACCCAATCAGCTACGACTCAACCTAATCCTATCGCCTCTCCTGCTGGCCAGCCAAAAGTCGGCATCATTATGGGCTCACAATCTGATTGGGCCACCATGAGCGCCGCCGCCCAGCTACTGGCCGACTTTGATATTGCCTTTGATTGCGAAGTGGTCTCAGCGCACCGTACGCCTGATAGATTGTTTGACTACGCCAAGCGTGCAAAAGACAATGGCCTACAAGTGATTATCGCGGGTGCTGGCGGGGCGGCACATCTGCCTGGTATGTGTGCCAGCCAAACGCCGCTCCCTGTCTTTGGTGTACCGGTCAAGTCCTCTATGCTCAGCGGCTGGGACAGCCTACTCTCTATCGTACAGATGCCAAAAGGCGTGGCGGTCGGCACTCTCGCTATTGGGACGGCAGGGGCATATAACGCCGCTTTGCTGGCGATTCAAGTGTTGGCATTACATGACGAGGCGGTGGCCAGCAAGCTCGATACGCTGCGTCAAACGCAAACCGATACCATCCTTGCCAGCCCAACTCCAGGTATC
This sequence comes from Psychrobacter sp. HII-4, assembly GCF_904846595.1. Classification (NCBI taxonomy): domain Bacteria; kingdom Pseudomonadati; phylum Pseudomonadota; class Gammaproteobacteria; order Moraxellales; family Moraxellaceae; genus Psychrobacter; species Psychrobacter sp. HII-4. The sequence continues at coordinate 24,740 of NZ_CAJHBJ010000002.1, forward strand.
ATTAATCAATCTGCCTAGCTATTTATGGTATCTGGGCTGATGGTTATCATACGAAACAACCATGCAAAAACATGCAAAGCCAAGCGATCACTCATCTTAGCGCGTCTAGCGATTGTTTTAAAATGCGCGTTTAGCATGCGGGTTCACCCAAGAATAAGGTGCAGACATTGCGCCTTTTCCTATTTTAATACGCTCGTTTTCATCCATTATTTATTCAAAGAGTTACTATCATGACCACAGCCAATGCTTATCCTGTTACTCAAACTATCCGTACCATCGGTATCTTAGGTGGTGGTCAGCTGGGCATGATGCTCGCCCAAGCTGCGCTACCGCTCGGCTATCAATGCGTATTTTTAGAGGACAATGCGGACTGCCCAGCCAGCCTTTATGGTACGGTATTTTCAAGCGCGCAGCTCGATGACTTTATCGCAGCGGCCGATGTCTTTACCTTAGAGTTCGAAAACACGCCAACTGCCACGGTCGAAAAACTGGCCAGCCTCTCAACATCAGGCAACAAGCAAGGCATGTTTCCGCCGCCAGTGGCCTTAGATATTGCCCAAGATCGCTTAAAAGAAAAGCGGATGTTTAATGACTTAGCAATCGCCACGGTGCCTTTTCAAGAAGTCAGCTCTGAGGCTCAGTTAAAGCAGGCCTGCGATGAATTAGGGCTACCTATCGTTCTAAAGACCAGCCGCGGCGGTTATGACGGCAAAGGCCAGTATGTCATCAAACAAGACAGCGACATCACCAAAGCTTGGCACGACCTCAAAGACGCGGTCAGCGGTAAAGGCAGCCTAACGCCTACCCCAGCGCCGCTGATTGCCGAAGGTTTTATCAACTTTAGCCGCGAGGTATCTATCATTGCGGCTCGCGCCCAAGATGGTAGTGTGCGCTGTTATGATTTGGTCGAAAACCACCATCATCATGGCATTTTGGCCAAGACCCAAGCGCCTGCTGTCGGCACCAGCCATATCTTTAGCCAAGCCAAAGAAGCCATCACCACGATCATGAACCACTTAGGTTATGTAGGCGTGATGGCGCTTGAGCTGTTTGTCACCAAGGATGCGCGCGGTCATGACTATCTACTGGCCAATGAGATCGCGCCGCGGGTACACAACTCTGGGCATTGGAGCATCGAAGGGGCGATTACCAGTCAATTTGAAAACCATATCCGCGCGGTGGTCGATTTGCCATTAGGCGATACTGATAACGTCCATCCAGCGATTATGGTCAATGTGCTGGGTCAATACCCTAACATCAGCGACGTACTGGCTATCGATGGTGCCCATTATCACAGCTACCACAAGGCTGAACGCGACGATCGTAAAATCGCTCATATCACCTTGATGCCCAATGACGTCACTGACTTAGAGCCTTCGATGGCCAAGCTGGTCGCCAGCTTACCCAACAAAGTTGGTTTGGATAAAGAGTACGCTGCCGTCCAAAAGCCTCAAGAGCCTGCCAGTCCACAAACGAACAGCACCGCCCAAGACGCCAAGCCGTTCGATAGCAAGGCCGCGAACTACGCTGCGCCCCAATCGGTAGACCACCAAGTGGACAGTGAGGCGAAGGCACAACCCACACAGGCCAAAAAATAATGCAGATTTGGGTAGATGCAGATTCGGTACCATCCATTGCCAAAGACTTGATTATCAAGACTGCTGAGCGCACACGAACGGCGGCGATATTCGTCGCCAATCAGCCGATTAAACTGCGCCGCTCACCCCTGCTTACCATGACGGTGGTACCATCGGGGTTTGATAAAGCCGATGATTATATCGTTGAGCAAATACAGGCAGGCGATCTGGCCATCACCAGCGACATTCCTTTGGCCAATGATATTTTGGACAAAGGCGCGTTGGTGCTTACCACGCGCGGCATCATTTATAATAAAGAAAATATCAAGCAAAAGCTGAACATGCGTGACTTTATGGATACCATGCGCGGCACTGGCATCTTAGAGCCACAAGAGATGAGCGGACAAAAACCTTATGGCGAGCGTGACAAAAAAGCCTTTGCCGATGGTCTAAACAAGCTGGTACGCTGATCTTCCGCGTATTTTTGCAGATCTTGCAAACCCTATACACTCTACAACCAAACACTATGCAAACGGCACGCTTCATAACGAAGTGTGCCGTTTATTGTTGTTAGTCTATATACAGTCTTTAAGATGTGCTTTTTCAGACACGCTTTGATAGGGCGATGACATTGGCAAAACGGCAAAACGCAATATAGTCAGTTCAAATTAGAATTGTTATAAATCTAAACGCGCTACTGGTATAAATTTTACTTGCGTGCTGTTATCACAGAGGCTGCGCAAAATTCATCCCAGCAGCGCTATGTCATTTTTAGAGTGAATTTACTATATTGTTTAAAGCCCTGTATCATTTAAATCAGTCAAAATACTGTGTTGTCAAAGCGCTATGATAAAAGCGCAGACGTCATCGTAGTTAATATATAACAATAGGAATGCATATGAAAATTTTAGTGATTGGAGCAAGTGGCCGTGTGGGTACAGATTTGGTCGAACAACTATTGGCAGACGACCATCAGGTCATCGGTACCACGCGTCAGGATAAAAAACTGTTTGATAACGACAATTACCGTCAGCTAGACTTAGATATCACCGCCGAAAAAGACGCCATCGCCAAGCAAATAGAGCAAGATATCGATGCGGTCTATTTTGTTGCAGGCTCAGGCGGCAAAGACGTTTTAGAAGTGGACTTACATGGCGCTGTAAAGACCATGCAAGCGGTAGAAGACAAAGGCATCAAACGCTATATCATGCTAAGCACGGTGTTTTCGTTAGACACCAACAAGTGGGACACTCCTGGCATTGCTGATCTAAAAGAATATTATATCTGTAAGCATTACGCCGATCAGTGGCTGGTCAACGACAGCACGCTTGACTATACCATCGTACAAGCAGGGGCCTTAAAGGAGCGTGCAGGGACTGGCAAAATCACCATCAACGATGACAATGCAGGCGAAAATGCGATTGCAGATGTGGCGGCGACCTTGACTGCGGTATTGGGCGCAAACAATACCATCAAAAAAGTCTTTAGTCTGCACAATGGTGAGACCGCCATCAACGAAGCCATCGCTACGTTGTAGTAGTTAATAGGTAAAATATACAATCTACAACTTATAAATACGGTGCTGAATCAGATTAACGACCGTTATAGTTAAAAAAGACAAAAGCGAGTCAGCCTTTTTGCTTGACTCGCTTTTTATGATGGTCTATTAGAAGACATAATATCAGAACGCTTGCACTTACAATGCATTTACAGCCCAGTTACGCCAAACCACTAGGAAAGGCAATCACTTCCTCCAAGCTGCGCGCCCCTGTTGTCACCATCAATAACCGATCGATACCAACCGCGATGCCACTACAAGGCATCAATGCATCAGAGGCTGCCAATAGATGCTCATCGATTGGCATGGCTGGCAGGTCATGCTGCTGACGCCGCTCATTGTCCTGCTCAAAACGCTGGCGTAACGCTGGCCCATCTGCCAGCTCATCATACGCATTGGCAATCTCAATGCCATTGATATACAGCTCAAAACGCTTGGCAACGGTATTACCCTCTTTATCCACCGCGGTCTTTGCCAATGCTGCCGTCGCTGGTGGATATTCAATAATCAGCGTCGGCAGATCATGACCTAAGTTTGGCTCGACGACGTGGCTAAACAGCAAGTCAAGCCAGCTTTGGCGGATGCTCTCCTCGCTCTGACCGGCGTCGTCTTTTTCGGCCTTATTGATGCCCGCATTAAAATCAAACCCCATCAGCCCTTTATCCTCTGCAACTGCTTGTAGCGTCGCAAGGCTAGCGGTCAGCGGATGAATCCCGACAAAATCCATAAAAGCATCGACATAGCGATAATGACTTAGCACCACTGCATGACCATATAGCGCTTCTAATAGCGCTCCCAGCTCGGCAGCCATATCCTCAAGACTATAATGGGGCTGATACCACTCCAGCATGGTGAATTCGATATTATGCCGCGCTCCTATCTCATTGTCTCGAAACACAGGACAGATCTGATAAATCGGCACTTGCCAGCTGGCGAGTAAACGCTTCATAGCAAACTCAGGCGAGGTATGTAGATAGTAGGTGCGCGGTTTGTCTTGATAGGTGACCGCCGCGGCGACCGACTGCAAAAAAGTATCGGTATTGCCCGCTTGCGACAGTAGCGGCGTCTGTACCTCTAATACGTGCCGCGCTGCAAAAAACTGCCGCACCTTACGCATAAAATGCGCGCGCTGCTGTGCCATGGCAAGCGTCATGGTCGGCGCATAACTGGGCTGGGAGCAAGCGTTTGGGTTTGATGTGACTGATGCTTTGGAACTCATGATGATGTACTACAACTTTTATAAAAACCTATGGAAAATACGCCTAAAACTGCCACTCGCGGCGCAAATGATAGTCACGGCGAAGCTGATCAAAAGCCGCGGCCTTTACCTGACCCTCAGCGAGCGTGGCTCGCAGCGCTTTATCATCTTGCATGATGTCATAAAACTTAACCAGCCTATCAGGGTGTGCCTGTAGCTCAGACCACAAAAACATATTGAGCGGTAGCAGCTGATGCATCGACTGCGCAGGGCTGATTGAGAGTTTTTCACAGAGCGCATCATAGATCATTTGAGTGCCGCGCAGCTTACCTTCCAAGGTGTAGCCAGCGATATGCGGGGTGGCAATCGCCAGTTTGCTTAGCAGTGCCTCCTCAATTTGCGGCTCATGCTCAAAGACATCGAGCACCACTTGCCGACCGGTACGCTCAATATCCGCCTGCAAGGCAGCAGCATCGATGACGGGCCCGCGAGCACTGTTGATCAATAAGGTACTGGCTGGCATCGCATCCAGAGCGTTTTTGTCGATTAAATGCCGCGTTGGATACTCATGGGCATGACTACTATGATGGGCACTGTCCGCCACACCGGTCGCACTCGATTTGTCAGTCAAAGGCACATGCAGGCTGACCACATCGCTTTTTTCGATGACTTGCGCAAAGCTGGCATTATTGAGGCTTGAGTCTGGTAGCAGCGGATCATAGCCGAGCACTTGCCAGCCCAAACTACTAGCATATTGCGCCAATGTACTACCGATATTGCCCAGTCCAATAATGCCCACTGTGGGCGGCGTCGATGACCGCTGCCAGTACTCAGGCCGCAAGGTCAAAATAGCGCTCAGCACATACTGCGCCACAGAGTGCTTGCTACAGCCTGCCGCATTGGCAAAGTGAATACGACGCGCCGCTAAGTAATCTTGATCGACATGATCGGTACCAATCGTCGCCGAACCGACAAACCTCACACTGTCATTGTCTTTCAATAAATCTGCGTTGACGTGGGTCACTGAACGTATCAGTAAGACATTGGGCTGCGTATCCGCCAATAGCTGCGCATCGATATCGCGCCCTGCCACTTTGATCATACGCACGCGCCGTCCTGTCGTCCCACTGAGCGTGTCATTATTAAAAAACTCAGACAAGCTAGCAATATTGCTATCGGCCACGATGGTGAGGTCTGTTGCTGCATTTGGTTTATTTTCCATTGCCACATCCGCGCTCTTATTTAACATGGTCGTGTACCTCTATTCTGATTTAGTCACAGTTGGCAACGTCTGAGTCTCAGACAGTACCACGTCTTGCTGAGCAAATATCTCATTTTTATGCTGAGATATCCATTCACGCCACACGGCCAGCCCGATGGCTAGCACCACAGGCCCGATAAACAAACCGACAAAGCCAAACGCTGTCAGCCCGCCCAACACCCCGATAAATATAATGATAAAAGGAATCTTGGTGGCACCGCTGATGACGATAGGCCGGATCAAATTGTCCACCCAGCTAATGACAAATATCCCCCACAGTGCCAGACCGATGCCCTCAACTGTATGGCCTTGGCTTAGCAGCCAGACCGACACTCCGCCCCACACAAACGGCGTCCCAAACGGAATCAAGGCAATAATAAAGGTAACAATGGTCAACAAAATAGGACTGGGCGCGCCTGAGAAATAATAGCCAATACCAGCAAGCAAAGCCTGCGCCAGCGCGGTCAGCCCGATGCCATAGACTACCGCTCGCGTCGTCGTGCCGACCGAATCAATATAGCCGTCAATGCGATTGCCAATGATATTGCGTAGGGCTTGGCGTATTTGCCGTACCAAACTGGTGCCATCTCGGTAAAAAAAGAACAGCGTCATCAATGCCATACCCAGCTTGGCAAGCCCACTAAACACCACATCAAAGGCGACTTTGCCATAATATAAATGTGACTGCACCCACATCCGAAACGCTTCTAGCGTGCCCTCTGGGTTTTTATTGATGCGCCACAAGATATCTTTGACCTGCTGACCGATAACTGGCAGGTCCTTGATGGACTCTGGCACATCCAGATAGCCCACCTTGATACGATAGATCAAGTTGCTGATAAGGCTCAACGCCTCTTGTTGTAAAATAAAAACCCCAATGACCAGCGGTATACCGATGATAAGTGAGATACTCACGGTCATAATCGCCGCGCTAAAGTCTGGACTGAGCTTTACTTTTTCATGAAAAAAACTATAAATAGGAAACGTCACATACGCCAAAATCGCCGCCCACAAAGCCGGCACAATAAAAAACTGTACCACCTGAAAGCACAGTACAAATAACGCAACCAATAAGGTAATGGCCAGCAGGCGCTGAATAATAAATTCTTTTGTCCAGTTTTCAATCATAGCGTATAAACCAAGGGCTGACAGCAAAGACCATCACGGCTGTGCTGACAAGTTTATAAATGGGTGATGAATATCCGTCTATAGATCATGTCCATAAGTCGTATTCACAAGCGAGGGTTTGTCCAACATTCATAGCGATAACACCATCACGATAGCAGTAGCAAGTCCTATGATACCGTAACACATTTAGCGGCCATTCTTTTTATAAAAACACACCAAAATCAAAGCGATTATCACCCCTCATTATGCAATAAAATATCCCAAATAAATAACGCTATGTTGTAATCTTTACTTACAACTTTCTCTATACAATCTTACCGAGCTATGAGCACAATAACCACACTGCATCATAGGGTTTTGGTCGATAAAAACCATCACCGACAGCAGCGCGCTTCTGCCCATTTGCAGCAGATATCTCATCAGGTAATTCACCGGCGCGTTCTATTTGTCACGGTAATTGATGTTATACTAAAGCGATTATTTTACGCTTTTTGGGCGCATCAATGGCAATCCACCATAAAATAAAGACCGTTACAAAGCCGCTATCACATGGACATCGCCATTTTGATATCAAATCAAGAGGTTAGCGTCGTGTTATCGATGACGCTAATTTGAGAGATTAGCAGGATATTGGCGCACGTATCAGGTGCCGCTTTACGCCTTCTCTCAAAGCGAAAGTTTTATCTAGGCGCTGTATGATTTAATAATCAAGCGGTCTATACCAGTGCTGTATAACCGCATTATTTTGCATAAATGTTGTTTGAATGAATGTTTGATTTTTAGACCCACACTGCCTGACCACATTTTAAATACTATATCGATAGGAAAAATAACAATGTCAAAAGACACTGATAATCCCAATCTAAACCCCTCGAGCGAGGACAGTCATACCAGCAAGCCGCCAGAGACCGTTACTTTTGCACTGGCGCAGTCACACTTTTTGGTCGGTGATATCACCGCCAACGCCGAAAAAATGCGTACCTTAGCGCTGCAAGCACGTGAGCAAGGCGCTGACGTTATCGTCTTTCCAGAGCTGGCCTTATTGGGCTACCCACCACAAGACCTATTACTGCGTCCAAGCTTGTCAGGCCGCGTCAAAAGCGCGCTATCTACCCTAAGCGATATCGACGACATCGTTATGATTGTCGGCTATCCGCACGTCGATCACCACGGTACCTTCAACTCAGCGGCCATCTTACATAATGGTCATCAAAAAGGCTTTTATCATAAGCAAATTTTGCCAAACTATGGCGTGTTTGATGAACGCCGCTACTTTGATAAAGGCCGCAATCAAGTACTGTTTGACTATAAAGGTATCACCATCGGTCTGCTCATCTGCGAAGATTTGTGGGAAAAAGGCCCAGTCGCTGAGCTAAAAAAACAAGGCGCTGATATGATCGTCAGCCTAAACGCCTCACCGTTTGAGATTGAAAAACAAGAAAACCGCAAGACCATGCTGGCCAAACGCAGCCGCGAAAACGACTTACCTATTATCTATATCAATGCCGTGGGCGGACAAGATGACTTGGTGTTTGATGGCGGCTCGATGGCGATACAAGCAGATGGCAGCGTCGCCCACGAAGCGCCGCGTTTTATGAGCCAATTACTGCTGGCCACTTTAGATGTCAAAACAGCCAAGTTCGACAGCCAAACCAAAGCGCCACTGAGCTTGAGCCGCGAGTCGGAGATGTATCAAGCATTGGTAGTGGGGCTACGTGATTATGTCAATCTTTCTGGATTTTCAGGTGTCATCGTCGGCCTGTCAGGCGGTATCGATTCTGCCTTGACGCTTTGTATCGCGGTCGACGCGCTGGGCGCAGATAAAGTCTATGCAGTGATGATGCCGTACGAATATACCTCACAGATCAGCTTAGAGGACGCGCAAGCACAAGCGCGCCGCTTAAACGTTTCTTATACTGTCTGTCCAATCTTTGATGCGGTGGAAGGTATCCGTCATACGCTAGCGCCACTGTTTAATAAATCGCCTGCTGATACCACCGAAGAAAACATCCAAGCGCGCGCGCGCGGTGTGGTGCTGATGGCACTGTCCAACAAGTTTGGTCATCTGGTCATCACCACTGGCAACAAGTCAGAGCTGGCAGTTGGTTACTCAACATTATATGGCGACATGGCAGGCGGTTTTGATGTACTAAAAGACGTCTATAAATCACAAGTATATAAGCTGGCAAGCTACCGTAACCGCCTAGAGGACACACCTGTGATTCCAGAGCGCGTCATCACACGGCCGCCGTCCGCTGAGCTGCGTCCTGACCAAAAAGACCAAGACAGCCTGCCTGATTATGATGTATTGGACAGCATCTTGATGTCGTATATCGATGAAGACATGGGCTATCAAGAAATCGTCGATAAAGGGTTTGAGGCAGCTATGGTGGCCAAGGTCATCAAGATGGTGGATAACAGCGAGTACAAGCGTCTACAAGCGCCAATCGGCACCAAAATCAGCCACAAAGCCTTTGGCCGTGAACGCCGCTATCCACTGGTCAATAAGTGGTCAATCAAAGGCTAAACGCTCAGCGCTTGCGCCTTTAGCATCTAAGTCTTTACCAACTTATACCAACTTAGATGCAAGAGCAGCGCTTCATACTATTTTACTGCCTTATGATTAGCTGGGTGCTTGCCCAGCTTTTTTGGTTTTTATACATGAGGATTCTATACCCATGCTGTTTTTCTTTTTATGCTAATCCTGCATTATTTTTAATGAATCTTATCTTTTACCGAGTATGTCATGAGTTTGCTAACCGCTAGTGTGTTTTTGCTTTTATTACTTGCCTTGAGTGCCTTTGTCTCTGGCGCTGAGATTGCCATTGCTGCTGCTCGCAAGATCAAGCTACAAATCATAGCAAAAGAAGGAGAGGTACGCGCCCTTGATGTGCTACATATGCAAGACAATCCTGGTGGCTTTATCACTGTGGTGCAGGTGGTGTTGAACGCCGTTGCCATCTCCGCAGGTGCTATCGGTGAGTCTGCTATCAGCCCTTATTTTCAATTGGTGGTCAAAAACGAAGCCGTCTCGTCAGTCATCTCCTTTGTCCTCATCACCAGCCTGTTTTCTTTGCTCGCGGACTTGATGCCCAGACGCTTGGCGATGTCCAATGCCGAGGCTTTTGCCGTGCGTTTGGTGCGGCCAATGATGGCGCTGACGTTTATCTTTAAGCCTGTTATTTGGGTGTTTGACGGCGCGGCCAATATGTTGTTTAAGTTTTTCGGTATCTCCACCAGTCGTCAAGATGACATCACGCCAGAAGACATCTATGCGGTGATGGATGCTGGTGCCGAGGCAGGCGTGCTCAAAAAACAAGAGCATCATTTGATAGAAAACATCTTTGAGATGCAGGAGCGTACCGTCACCTCAGTGATGAACCCTCGCGAGCATATCGTGTACTTCGATACAAAAATGAGTACCGAACAAATCGTCGAGACGATGATTGAACAGCCGCACAATAAGTTTTTGGTCTGTCATGACGATGATTTAGAGCATATCATCGGCTATGTCGAATCTCGTAGTTTTTTGGCGTTGGTACTCAATAAGCAAGAAGTCAGTCTCACGGACAAGTCCCTGATAAAACCAGCACTGTTTGTGCCAGATACCTTGTCATTGTTTGAAGTGCTGGAGATGTTTAAATCCACAGGTGCTGACTTTGCTGTCATCGTCAATGAATATGGCTTGGTGGTGGGCGTCATTACCTTAAGGGATGTCATGAGCATCGTCATGGGCGAGCTTGTGACATTAGAGGAGCAGCCTATCGTTCAGCGCACTGACAACTCATGGCTGATCGATGGTATGACGCCTATCGAAGATGTGGTGCGCGCGCTCGATATCGTCAATCTGCCACGCAATCAAAATTATGAAACCATCAGCGGCTTTATGATGTATATGCTGCGCAAAATCCCCAAAAAGACCGACTCTATCGAATATGCCAACTATCGTTTTGAGATCATCGCCACCGACAACCTCAAAATCACCCAAATGCTGGTTACCAGACTTGATGAGACAGGGTAACTGGAGAATAGTTAGAAAAAAGATAGGACGGCATCTACTCTCGCGACCCAAATATGGCGGTACCCACGCGCACCATCGTCGAGCCATGAGCGATGGCGTCCGCCATGTCCCCACTCATGCCCATGCTCAGCGTATCCCAATGCGCCAAGTCTGGATGCTTATCTTTAATGTCTTCAAATAACTGCTGGGTACGGGCAAAGGCATTGGTATCTGTCTTGGCAGGGATAATCATCAGTCCGCGCAGTATCAGACGCTCATAGCGCTTCATGGCACTTATCAGCTCAGGCAACTCGGCTGGCAGACAGCCTGACTTACTGTCTTCATCATCAATATTGACCTGCACCAATACGTTCAATGGCGGTAAATCCTCTGGCCGCTGATCATTTAAGCGCCGGGCGATAATGCTGCGCTCGACGGTTTGCACCCAATCAAAATGCTCAGCGATGTCACGGGTTTTGTTGCGCTGGATACTGCCGATGTAATGCCAAACGATATGCTCAGCGTCAGGTTGACTTTGTAGCTCATTGATTTTTTCGAGCGCCTCTTGTAAGTAGTTTTCGCCAAAATGGCGCTGACCTTGCTGCGCCAGAGTCGCGATCATCTGTGCAGGTTTGGTTTTGGAGACGGCCAGTATTGTTACCTGCTCGGCTTGAGAGTCCGCTTGCTCACAAGCTGCGACCACCTGTGCATGAACACGTTGCCAATTGTCGATTAAGTATTGCTTATCCATAGTATTTTCGCTGTTGTTATATAGGTTTGTTTATAAGCTTCGCCCGTTGCGGTTGGGTCTAGCAATTGGGTCTAACATTAACTGTCTCGCTCCCCATCTGCGACCTACAACGCTAGACAAATTTTACATTTTCTTTGGGCAGTAGATGGTTAAATGCCGGCAGTCTTGTTATGATATTGTTACATGGTCTAACATATGCTACTGAATATAAGCGTCATGGTAAAGACAAGGTAGGTTGGCAGATCGCTTTACCCAAGGCTGCGTCCTGCTGCGCCAGATATTAGCATCACACCATCATTGGCCTTTACCATCTTTTGTTTGACCTTTTTTGACTGATAGGACTATCCGATTATGGCTGAAAAAAACACCTTAAGCATCGAAGACTTGTTGCGTTTTACGGTTAAACATAAAGCATCTGATTTACATATTTCAGCCGGTATGCCCGCGATGATTCGTGTCGATGGCGAGATGACGCGCATCAATATGCCAGCGATGACGCATCAAACGGTGCATCAGCTGATTTATGACATCATGAATGACAAGCAGCGCGCCGATTTTGAGGAGTTTTTTGAGACGGACTTTTCTTTTGAGATTCCCAATCTTGCCCGCTTTCGGGTAAACGCCTTTAATCAAAACCGCGGCGCAGGTGCTGTGTTTCGTACCATTCCCTCCAAGGTCCTAACGATGGAAGATTTGGGCATGGGCGATGTGTTCAAACGCGTGTCAGACTTCAAACGCGGCGTGGTGCTGGTGACTGGCCCGACCGGCTCCGGTAAATCCACGACGCTGGCAGCCATGATTGATTATATCAATGAGAGCCGCAAAGAGCATATTTTGACCATCGAAGACCCGATCGAATTTGTCCACGAATCGAAAAAAAGCCTCATCAACCAGCGCGAAGTACACCGCGATACCTTGGGGTTTGAGCCAGCCCTACGCTCGGCACTGCGTGAGGATCCCGACGTTATCTTGGTGGGTGAGCTACGTGACCTTGAGACCATTCGCTTGGCACTAACGGCAGCTGAGACCGGCCACTTAGTCTTTGGCACCCTGCACACCAGCTCAGCGGCCAAAACCATTGACCGTGTGATTGATGTGTTCCCTGCCGCCGAAAAAGACATGATTCGCGCCATGCTCTCAGAGTCGCTACAGGCAGTCATCTCACAGACCTTGCTGCGCCGTCAAGCAGGTGGCCGTATCGCCGCCCACGAGATCATGCTAGGTACTCCGGCCATCCGTAACCTCATTCGCGAAAACAAAATCGCCCAGATGTATTCGGCGATTCAAACAGGCGCAGGCGACGGTATGATCACCCTTGACCAGACTTTAAAAAACCTCGTGGCCAAAGGCACCATCAGCAAAGACGTGGCGCGCCCTTATGCCAAGCAGCCTGAGACTTTTTTATAGGCGGTGACTTGCCATTAAGACAGCACTGACGCAGTGCTCTGTAGTATCAGCATCACTGCGGGCATCACGGATCACATAATTTTAGATATTTTTTTAGGCGATTGACATCGAAAGCGGGTACAACATGGACATTGATAAACTATTGCAGTTAATGATCAATAAAAACGGCTCTGACCTTTTTATTACTGCTGAAGTGGCACCTTCGATGAAGGTGAATGGCAAGATATTACCTGTGGGTAAGACCCCGCTGACCCCTGCCCAAACCCTAAAACTGGTCCAAAGTGTCATGACGGCCAGTCAGCAGCAAGAGTTTGAAGAGACCAACGAGTGTCAGTTTGCCATCACTGATGAAGCCAAGCAGGCACGGTTTCGGGTCAGCGCGTTTGTACAGCGCGACATGGCTGGGATGATTTTGCGTAAAATCGAAAACAAAATCCCAACCGTCGAAGAGCTGCGCCTGCCACCTGTTCTCAAAGAGCTGGCGATGAAAAAGCGCGGCATCATCCTACTGGTCGGTGCGACAGGTACTGGTAAATCGACGACGCTTGCTGCCATGATCGGCCATCGCAACCAGAACTCGCAAGGCCATATCATTACCATCGAAGACCCGATCGAGTTTGTCCACAAGCATCGCGGCTGTATCATCACCCAGCGCGAGGTCGGTATCGACACCCAATCTTTTGAAGCAGGTTTAAAAAACACCCTGCGCCAAGCCCCTGATGTCATCTTGATTGGTGAGATTCGTAACCGCGAGGTCATGAGCTACGCGATTCAGTATGCTGAGACGGGGCATTTGGTATTTGCCACGCTGCACGCCAACAACGCCAACCAAGCCATTGATCGTATCATTCATTTTTTTGAGACCAGCCGTCACAACCAGCTGTTTATGGATTTGTCGCTCAACCTGCAAGCGATCATCGCCCAGCAGCTCATCCCAACACCGGATGGCAAAGGGCGACGCGCAGCGATTGAGATTTTATTAAACTCCCAGCTCATCAGCGACTATATCCGTAAAGGCGAGATTCATGAGATTAAAGATGTGATGAAGCGCTCACGAGAGAGCGGCATGCAGACCTTTGATCAGGCACTGTTTGATTTATATGAGAACGGCGAGATTACCTATAAAGAAGCGATCTTGCATGCTGACTCACCAAACGATTTGCGCCTAAAAATCAAGCTCAGTAGCAAAAACAGCGCCCACCTTTTAGACGAAGGCGCAGATGGTTTGTCGCTAGATATCACATAAGCTTAGCACTTCAATCAAGGCCATAAAAAAAGCCCTCATAAAAAAATCGTGAGGGCTTTTTGCTGCGTGCTAGTATTTGAGTGTTTAAACATTAAACACTCAACAAAACGGTTAAAGGTGATAAAACCTTATCAGACTTTGATAACTTAACCGCTGTTATTTGACACTGTCCTTGCATTCTTGATCATCACAAATACCGTATAGCACCAGTGAGTGACCCGATAATTTAAAACCATGCGACTCTGCAACTTTGAGCTGCTCCTCTTCGATAGCTTCATTATGAAACTCGATAATTTTGCCGCAGTTGTCACAGACCAAGTGGTCATGATGCTCTTCTTGGGTGATCTCAAACACCGATAGATTGTTTTCAAAGTTATGACGCTCGACGATGCCCGCTTGTTCAAACTGGGTCAATACTCGATACACCGTGGCCAGCCCCACATCCTCGCCTTGGTCGATCAGCGCCTTGTACACTTCTTCGGCACTCATATGATGCAGCTCTGCATTTTCTAGCAGCTCTAAAATTTTAATACGTGGTAAGGTGACCTTCAACCCTGCTTTGCGTAAATCTTGATTGGTAAAAGAAGCCATAATATCCCTTGTGACTGTGACAGTCTTAGCAAATAAAGAACCAAAAAATAGGAGGTAGATAAGCTAATAAATTATTTTATAAAGCGTGTTTTATCTAAGACATGCCAAACATGCCTTTTGCAATTCATTGATATCTCGCGTATGACCCTTGCTTATCTTTAACGCCTATATGGTCTATCATTTCGCCGAAAATATCAATGCAAGTCCATGAATTTAAAAAACAAATAACCAAATCACCTTGGTAGCGTTTGGTAAATAATGTCGTAAGTGGTAGGCAATTGCAAGTAAATGACGTATCATTTGTTCAAGATAGTCGGCCAGATACCTTAGCATTGATGGTGGCCGCACCTAACCCATTTCTTATGAGTCATCTTACCATGATAAAGACATTAATTTTTCGTCCGTTCAGCCCTGCACGCGCATTACGTAACATTATTCTAACCAGTATGCTCAGCGCTACCGTCGCGATGTCCGGCTGCTCTTTACTGAGTGTTTATAAGATTGATTTACCACAAGGCACTGCCATCACCCAAGCCCAAGCACAAAAGCTGCAAGTGGGTATGAACCAAAACCAAGTGCTATACATCCTCGGCAGTCCTGCGATTAAAGATACCCTAGAGCCAAAGCGCTGGGACTATATCTACGACTATCAAGCGGGCACTGAAGGCCAACGCCAAGGCATTGCTGATGTCAAAAATGCCAGCCAGCACCTGATTGTCTACTTTGATGATAATGGTTTGGTCAGCCGCATCGAGGGTATAGAGAGCTTGCCTGCGTCGTAACGTGAGGGCTGACAAGCCGCTAGCTTCGTGATTTGTTTTTGCGCTGAGACATCGGATCAGCGCTCAAACTACGATAGACTTCGATACGATCAAAAGGCTGCAAGCGATAGCTAAGCGGCTGTTTTTTTGCATAGACACCCACATGCCAGCGCTTTGCCATTGGGGTTGCCACCTCCGCCATCTCCTCGCACCACGCGGCCAAAGCGGCAAACTGCGTCAGCCACCCTGCTTGCGATAGCGCTTCATACAGCGTGGTATCAGGGCGCACCTGTAGTGACTTGTAGTGCTGACGCGTGGCATCCTCGGCATAGGCCAGATATACGGTGATAGCGTCGTTATTTAGCTCAGCCACTGTAGCACCCAACCCAGTAATGCCAATATCAGAGCCAGTGGTACCACCAACCGTATCGCCACGCGCCACAAGTTATAAAACCCTTCACTACCGAAATTAAGCGACTTGCGCAAATGACTGATTTTCATTTGCCAGCCAGCAAATATCGATAGGAGCAGCACCGCGATACTACTGATAATGACCAAGATACCGACCAACCAAGTGACAGGAATCACAACGACCAGCGCCAATGCCACCACCAAAGTGATCACCAAGCTCACCACCAGCCCAAACTTATGCGCCAGCTGCTGGGTACTATAGTACAGCAAATAACTGGCAACGAATAGCACCCCTACCCAATACAATAGCTGAGCGATAGGCGGCAATGCCATGCCACTGACAAACAAAGCCATCATCCCGACTAGCAGTTGCAGTATCCAAATCGGTAGCACCAGCTTGGTCGCACGTGGCTCGGCGGCCAGACGGCTACGAGCAGGTTTTTGGGCGCTGTGATTGTCCACACCGACAGCTGTCACTGACTGCTTGCTGACCAAGCTTTGACCAAACCAATACAGCCCCGTACCCGCCCCCACACTGACCAGCGCCAAGGCAACCGCACGCGCCCACTCGCCTAAGCTCACCTCTGTCATGGCAAAGTCAATATTTGGCAGTCCATTGACCGCACCCAGCAGTAGCCCCGCAACCATCAGCCCCAGACCAATCGGTAACGGCGCGACACCCACTAGGCTCAGCAATATAGCGATAACCATCAGACCTGCCGCCATTGCAAAACTCGGTAGCGCAGGCGCGCTATCAAGCGCCGTCAAAGCCGCCAAGATACCTGTACTAGCGCCCGAGATGACCAGCGCAGCGATGACAATCGACACCAGCGCCGCAAGCCAACCAAAACTGCGCCATATCGGACTGGCATCCGCCTCGCGGGTCAGCTTTTGCATACCAGCCAGTGGCGCATCGACGCTCCGATACGCCAGCGCTATCTCTGCATACACCACAGGTAGCGATACCAATACCATCGCCAGCAGCCACAATAGCCAAAAATCTATCTCACCGACTGAAGCAGGGGCAAACCAGCGAAACAACAGTAACGGCAGCAAGGCAGCAATGAAGTAAGAAGCATAACGGATCATCATAATCTAAATCCAAATGAGCTAGGGCGTGTCATCGTTTATGTCATTGACTATATAGCTAAGGTGCAAAACACTGAGCTTGCAACAACAAACCTTAAAACAACGAAGCTTTTAACAGGCAAACTTCCATGATAGTAAGCCTACAATCGATCGCAACAGGCTCATTGACGACACGCGCTTAAGTGAGGAACAGTAATTTATCACGATACCACATCACGACCTTATAAAGATAAGCCCCTATGAGGGGTTTTATCTTATAAAGTCATGATAGTGATAATATAAGGGAGTAGCAGTTATAAAAAAACCCCGAAATCGGGGTTTAATCAATAAACAATGCCTCATTATCACATAATAACAACTGGCTATCAGGCACTCATTATCAAATCAACGGACAACCGCGCTCTGTGGCCTGTGCCGTGATTGCTACAAATTAGTGAACGGCACTGATATAGTCTGATAGGATACGAATATCACGATCTGATAGCTTCGATGCTACCGTCTGCATCATACCCATCTCGCCTTCTTTAGCAGCGTCGTTGATACGTTTTTGATCATCGCTATCGATATCATCGGCGCGGCCTGCGGCGCGGAACAGTTTTAGCTGAGTTGAGATATACTCGGCATGCTGGCCACCTAAGCGCGGAAATGCTGCCCACTCGTTACCAGCGGCATCTGGACCATGACAGCCTGCACAGCCGATCACGCCGCGCGACTTATCACCACCCAAATAGAGTTTGGTGGCTTCTTGGTTGGTCGCAGGATTACCAAAACCGACACCCCAAGGCGCTTGGCTGGCATAATAACCTGCCACGTTGGCTAGGTCTTGCTGAGATAAGTTGGCGACTTGCGACTGCATGATACCATTCTTACGATAGCCTGTTTTAAACTCGACCAACTGCTTATAGAGGTATTTTACGTTTTGGCCACCCAAGTTAGGCTGCGCAGGGACAACGCTAACACCATTAACACCGTGACAAGCAGCGCAGACGGTCTCTGCAATTTTCTTGCCTGCATCGACATCATGCTCAGGAACAATAATAGCAGCTTGTACGCTGAAACTTGCAACGCATAAGCTGGCAGCAGCGATTAACTTTTTCATTGATACAAATCCTACTAACTCGGTGTAAGCATTATTTAGAGTGATTGTACTGATAAGATACCTGATACCGACCGCCCTATAATCAGCGAGGCAAGTATATAATTTAAGGTCTTGGCCACAAGCAATCTGAAAGTACTTACTAACATCAGGGTTTATTTTCGATTATTATAGCAAGACTTTGTAGCATTTGCCTACTTAATCGTCACATCCACCAGTTTTTCTAGTCAGCTTATCATACTGCTTGCAAAAAAATAAAAGCGCTTTCGGGCAATAAAACCCAGCGCTTTAGATGGCATGACTTATTGATTTTCTACTGATTATTTGCTCATATACTCGATCAGCTGACGGTAATCATCATCACTGCAGCTGTCACAGAGTCCACCCGCTGGCATCTGCGTCATGCCACTTTTTACTGAGTTTATTAAGGTCGGCATGCTCTTTTGTTTGATGAGCTGCTGCCATTTGGCGCTGTCGCCTTTTTTGATGGCATTGAGTGCGCCACTATCGTGACAGGCTGCACATGAGTTATTATAGGTCGCTGCGATATCCGCAGCAGCGCCCGTTATCATCGTGCTGCTTAAGATGAGTGCCGCCGCGCCGCTTATAAGCACACGCTGAGCACGGTCAAAAAGTGTGGTGATTGAAAACATTGAACACCTCCTTTGGATATGACATTCGTTTAGTCTATTTTTTGAGTAAACGTGTGTCGCTAACTATCTCTTAGCAAATATTGTAACAATGTATGTCATATAAATACAGATAAATATAGTTTGGCTTTGGTAACCTAATGATGACTGGTGTTACTACCATGATAGCCTGCGATATATGAGTGCCTGTGATATTTATATGATATTAATTGCCGTTATTTCAATAAGTAAGCGGACGAATAGTATAGAATAAGCAATTATCAAGTCGTCTGCCATGCCGACTGCTATAAACGTTATGTGGCGCTTATGCCCTACTGTCGCCTCTCGCTGGTCTAAACGACGCAACGCCTTACCACTGTATCCAATTTTTTAAGATTAATGAGTCATTTATGAGCACCCCGTTTACCGATGTCGCCACCGACCAAGCCTTATTTAACACCAAGTCTCGTCAAAAAATTCAACAAACCGCCTTTATGATGTCAGCGCCGACTTTTCGCCTTTGTCCTGCCGATATGGGCTTAGAGGTCGCCTTTGCAGGCCGTTCAAACGCGGGCAAATCCTCTGCCATCAATGCGCTGACCAACCAGCGCCAACTGGCACGCTCGTCCAAAACCCCTGGTCGTACGCAAATGATCAACTTTTTTAGCGTCGGTGATAGCGACAGACGACTGGTCGACTTACCAGGGTATGGTTACGCCGCTGTGCCTTTAGAGATGAAAAAAGAGTGGCAGGTTGAGCTAGAAGAATATTTGGTATCGCGCTCAAGCCTTGCAGGGCTAGTGTTGATGACAGATATCCGTCATCCGCTTAAGTTTTTTGATGAGCAAATGCTGCATTGGGCCAAAGATGGAGATTTGCCCGTACACATTTTGCTTACCAAAGCGGACAAGCTAAAATACGGCGCCGCCAAAAACGCCCTGCTCAATACCCGAAAAAGACTAAAAAAACTGGGGTTAAACTGTAGCATTCAGCTGTTTTCTGCCTTGCGCAAAGAAGGGTTAGAAGAGCTGGCTGGCGTGATGGGCAAATGGTATGAATATCAGCTCGATGGCGATAAAATCATTGAAACCAGCCTGAGTGAGTCTGCCGACACTCAAGTTGGCGAGACGACGACATCTGTAGAAGAGAGTGATGCAAAAGACGGTGCTAAATAAGCTGCGCCACGCGGATAGATTGGCGTCCTAGGGCATGTCTTTGTTTCAAAAATGGTGATAAAAATAAGATAAATGGCGGTCAAACAAGGAAAATAGCGCCGTTAATATCGGGATATAGACCAGCTATTTGACGATGGTTGGCAAAATTTGGCCACTTTTAGCCCATGTTAAATAACTATAGTCGATGCACTCTAAAAAGCGCATAGCGCTACTGGGATGCTATTTTTAAACGTAGGTTGCGCAGCCTCTGGGAACGCAGCACGCAAGTAAAATTTATACCAGTAGCGCGTTTAAATTTATATACCAGTTTTATTTTCAACTGACTATAGCGAGTGACTTGAAGACACGCCCTCGCCACATAATAGCGCCATTAATGCTTGCGGCGTCTCAACCTGATAGGTAGGCTGCTGTGCGGCAAGCTCTGCCACTGATGCTGTACCATAATTGACTGCAATACTACTCATACCCAGTTGCGTCGCCATCTCGATATCATAGACGCTATCACCGACAAAAACAGCGTCGGCGATACCCTGCTGAGTAGCCTGTAATATATCAATGAGCATCTGCGGATCAGGTTTTGAGCCTGCTTCATCAGCACAGCGGGTCATCACAAAATACTGATGACTGCTCGAGGCTGCAAGCACCCGATCTAGACCTTTTCGTTTTTTGCCTGTGGCCACGGCCAGCTGTTTGCCTTGACGCTGTAGCGTTTGTAGCATGCTTTCTATCGGAGCAAACAGCGGCGTGCGGTGGCTATTGGCGATATAGTACTCAGCATAGCTTTGCTGAATGCCCTGCTTTTGTAAATCGCTGGCCTGCGGATATAAAATATCAATGCCATTCATCAGGCTAAGACCGATGATATCTTGCACAGCCTTATCTGTCGTTTGAAACCCGTGCGCCTCCCCTGCCACATGCATGGCCTCCACGATTAAACCCACCGAATCCATCAAGGTGCCGTCCCAATCAAAAATAATCAGCGTCTTATCGGCCAGATTGTGCGGGTTGGATACGTGAGAGCTGGCTTCGGCAATAGCAATACTGGCAGCAGATTGTGGACTCATAAATAAACCTTGATAACTGTTAAGACTTGACGACCTTTAATACTTGATAAGCTGACGTGTGACTTGATGGCTTTTATGAATAAAGACTATGAATAACGACAATGAATGGCAAGTGTCAATACAAAAACGTCACGGCGACTTATCAAAAATAAGCGAGCGTGACGTTTAGCGCACGTATTCGACTTTATCGTCCGTCCTTAGCGCGTGTTGAACATTCACAAGTAAGATAGACACACTGTCATCATACGCGAGAGTGGGACAACATTAATGAGACAATACTAGTCAGGCAGTGTGCTCTGCTCTGGCAGCCAGTCGGCCATGTCTTCTGGCAACGGCGCGGTGATACTCTTATAACCTGGGATATCCAAACGCCACGCATGCAAGCACAGACGATGGACGCCTGATTTGTCGTGCACGTTATATTTATCATCGCCCAAGATGGCGTGACCGATATGCGCTAAGTGTACACGAATCTGATGGGTACGCCCAGTGAGCGGCTTGGCTTCAATCAAGCTCACAGGCTGATCGGCCAGCATAAAACGCTCATGAATGATAATGTCCGTCTGGCTGTCTTTGGCTTGCGGGTCTTGGCTATCTACCTTGACACGGCGCTCACCATTAGCAAGCGTATAGCGTAACAATGGCGCATCGATACGTTGCTCACCCATCACAGGCTGGCCTTTGGCGATACACAGATAGTGCTTTTGGATGGTTTTATCCACCAGATGCTGCTGCAAGGCTTTTAGCGTTGAGCGTTTTTTAGAGATCATCAGCAAGCCTGAGGTATCTTTGTCAATACGGTGCACCAGCTCCAGATATTTTTTGCCAGTGACTTCACGCATGGCCTCGATGACACCAAAATCTAACCCGCTACCACCATGCACCGCAATGCCCGAAGGCTTGTTTAGCACCAACATGCCCTCATCTTCATACACCACTCGTGCCAGCAAGCTATTGGCAAACTCGGTGCTGATGATGGGCTTTTCGCGCGTCGCCAGCTGAATGGGCGCGATACGCACGACGTCTTCACGCTGGACTCTATCATGCGCTTTACAGCGTTTATTATTGACACGTACTTCATCCGAGCGAATCATCTTGTAGATGTGCGATTTTGGCAGACCCTTTAGGCGATTGAGCAAAAAATTATCCAAACGCTGGTCATGCTGATGGCGCGTTACCTCTAGATAATTGACTCTGGCAAAGTTGCTGATTTCATCGTCAGCGCTTTGCGGGCGTGTTTTGCTATTGAAAATAGCAGGCGCTTCGTGGATCGGCGCGTCATCGGTCGTTTTTGAGTTTGTCATTTTTCGTTAGGTATTTACACAAAGATTTGCTATAGTTTAGCATGTTGAGCGCCAATTAAGCAGAAGCTGCGCAATAATCATTATTGCAAAAGATTGCCTAACGCTATTTTGCCAATCACGGCTTTATGAGTGATTGCCCAAGCGCGGTTAGCGATGCCTCTGCCAAGATGGGCCGTCTCATCTGATTTTAGGGTGCATAAACTGAGTAAAGCTGTTTTTATAGACGTCGCTTCTCAGACCGCCCCATAAATTGTAAACGCGGCATGAATGCTTCTTTTTTGATAAAAGCAAGTTTCTTTACCGTATGGCTATTTGTATGATAAAACTGATAGTGACACAAAATACCATTGCGTGAATAATACTGGCAAAACGCCTATTTATTGACCATTTACCCCATAACACTGATTTACTACCCGCATAATCACGACTGTTTTTGATAACACATTATCAACGTCTTTTATGTGAGGCAGCCGAGCAAGTATGGGACGTTTTACCTTAGCATCGAGACAGATATCGATAGCCGCCTTAGTATCGGTGGTCAAACAGATGACAATAAAGACATAGACATAAACCGTGCCGATAAGCCGGTCATTTACTCTGTTTGCCAAGTACGCCCCGCCGATGACTGATGCGGCCATAGTTAACAAAACGCCCAAGATATGATTGACGTAATCGCAAAAGAACGAAAAATAAAGCAAGACCCATTGTTTTACCTGATCTAACAGATGCTGCATCGCGCTATTTTTTATAATAGTATTGATGATAGCGATTATTGCTAGACTTTGAGGATGCATAGCAACAACACAGCGCCTTTTTTAGGAGCAGTATTTTTAGAGCCGTCGCTAAGGCTTGCCCACTCTGACACAGTGCGCGGTCATAATGACCCTAAAAACCACTGACCAAAAACTTACCTAAGACGCTGATGCATAGATGTTTAGAACAATCTGCGTTTGCATGGTTTGACATAGCTTGTTTGATATAGCTTGTCTGACCCTGCTGGCCTCTTTAGATCACCGTAAAGCAGCCCTTGAGGCTGATTGCTTATGTTCTCCGGTCACCATATCTGCCGCCGATGTCGCCATTTGCAGCACTTGCCGGCACCTCCTAAAGTCCAAGCTTAGTCGTCGTTATGCGTACTCATAGGATAAAATATGAAACGCATTTTGATCAACGCCACTCAAAACGAAGAGATTCGCGTCGCCCTTTGTAAAGGCAACCATCTATACGATTTTGATCTAGAAAACCGCACCCGCGAACAAAAAAAATCCAATATTTATAAAGGCCACGTGACCCGTGTCGAGCCATCGCTTGAAGCGGTGTTTGTCGAATACGGCTCACAGCGTCAAGGCTTTTTACCGATTCGTGAAATCTCTGCTGAGTATCTAAGCGGCAACCCACGTGATGAAAACATCAAAAAGCTCATCAAAGAAGGCGACGAGCTAATCGTTCAGGTCGAAAAAGAAGAGCGCGGTAACAAAGGCGCCGCCCTATCGACTTATGTATCACTCGCTGGCCGTTATTTGGTATTGATGCCCAACAACCCTCGTGGCGGCGGTATCTCACGCCAAATATCAGGCAAACTGCGTGAAGACATGAAGCGCATGCTAGGCAATCTTGACTTGCCAAAAGGCATGAGTGTCATCATCCGCACCGCTGGTATCGGTAAAACTCAAGAAGACTTGCAGCACGATCTCAATCACTTGCTCAACATCTGGCAAGCCATCCAAGAACAGAATAAAAAATACCCCTCACCGCGCTTAGTGCATCAAGAAGCTGGCGTCGTCACCCGTGCCGTGCGTGACTATCTGCGTGACGATATCGCTGAGATTTGGATCGATAACGAAAACGCGTACGTTGAGGCGGCCAGCTTCATCGATGCTGTCATGCCAAAACAAGCTGAAAAACTGCGCAAATACACCGATTATGAGCCGATGTTTTCGCGCTTTAATATCGAAAAGCAAATCGAGACGGCCTATCAGCGCGAAGTGCGCTTGCCCTCAGGTGGCTCTATCGTCATTGACCAAACCGAAGCGCTGGTCTCTATCGATATCAACTCCGCCAAGTCAACCAAAGGCTCAGATGTCGCCGAAACCGCCTATCACACCAATTTAGAAGCCGCTGATGAAATCGCTCGTCAACTGCGTCTGCGCGATATGGGCGGACTGATTGTCATCGATTTTATCGATATGAATGATAACAAGCATCAAAAAGAAGTCGAAAAACGGCTGATTGATGCTACCAAATACGACCGTGCGCGCGTGCAATTCGGTGATATCTCTAAGTTTGGCTTGATGGAGATGAGTCGTCAGCGCTTGCGTCCCTCACTTGAAGAATCAACCGGTTACATCTGTCCGCGCTGTCATGGTAACGGCATGATTCGTGATTTGCGCTCATTATCGCTATCGATTATGCGTCAAATCGAGCAGATTGCGCTAAAAGAGCGTCAAGGTGAAGTGCAAGCCGAAGTGCCAACTGATATCGCCGCCTTTTTATTAAATGAAAAGCGCGACAGCTTAGTCTATCTTGAGCAAGACAGCGGTACGCGTATTACTATTTTGCCGCATGCGCATTTAGAATCGCCGAACTTCAAATTGCACTTCAATCGCGATGGCTTTGCGCCGTCAAGCTACGAGCGTATCACTGATACCCAGCAGCAAGAGCATAGCGATTTGGGCTACGATGTCGATTGGCAAACGGCCGAAAATGAGCGCCCAGAACAGCAGCCAACGCGTCAGCCGCGCCAAAGCAGCGACAAAAGCGCAGCACAGAAAAACAACGGCCGCGCCCAGACACCGTCAAACGCTCCTGCGCAAACACAAAACAATAGCGCGCAACAAACCGAACGCCATCAAAAAGACCGTCATCAAAACGATCGTCGTCAAAACAACAGCACCAACACCGCGGCCGCGACACGCGCACCGCAAGCGGATAAGCCTCAACCAGCAGCCACGCCATCAGCGAGTGTGACCGCCGCCCAGCCGCAAGCCGTTGCTTGGCTATCCAACCTGTTTGCTCAGGCACCGCAAGCATCAACCACGCCTGCCGTGAGCAGCCGTGATGCTGCCGAGGCAATCGAAGCCTTGGTCAACACTGGCGCACAAAGCTTAGGCGCTTTTGGTCAAATCGATAACAGCGCGCTTAGTGTCGAAAGCCGTACCGCGAGCACCGAGCAAAACTCGCAAGCCCCTGAGCAGCACACCGATGGCAAATCAGACAGCGCCAATCGCCAGCAAGCGCGTCGCAGCTCAGACAATAAAAACGAAGAGAGCAACGACGACAGAAGAAGACGCAAATCACGTAAGTCTCGCTCTGCTAAGCCGCGTCAACGCAAAGAGCAAAATAGCGAGAGTAATCAAAACGTAAGCGCTGAGACCCAAAGCAGCTCAAAGGCCGCCGAAAGCGCAAACGAGCAGCCAAATAAACGTCAGCAAGACAATAAACGTAGCAGTGAGCGCAGTCGCAACAACCGCCAAGATAACGGCCGCGATACCAGTGAGCGCCATGATACGGATAGCAGCACCAGTGAGCATAAGGCAGCAGACGAGCAGCCGCTCAATAAACGCAAATCGCACAGCCAACGCGGCTCACGCGGCAAGCTAGAACGCGGTGAGACGCTTACCTCTGATAGCGTCAAGCAGTCCTCTGGCAAAAATGGCGAAGCACACACCAGCAAACAAGCCGCGAACACGTGCCGTAACCAAGACCCAAACGAAGTCATGCTGCAGGTTAACGAAGCCCCAGCGGTGCTAAAATCGCCAGAAGTGGTGCACCTATCCTTAGATGATAGCAAGCCGGCCTCTGCCAAACGCTCATCTGCTGACAAGCGCCATTCAGCAAATGACAGTACAGCAAACGACACTGCGAGCAAAAAAGACGCTGGTCAAGCAACTACGGCCAAAGGTAATGCACAAAAAGCGCCTGCCGATAAGCAGTCAGCAAATAGCCAAAGCGTCGAGAAATCTGGTAAAAACGGCACTACGGCGCAGGCAGATACCAGCGGTGATAAAGCGGCGCATAGCAAAGCGGTAACCGCTAACGAGCAGGCAACTGCTAAACAGCCGACCGCCGACGAGCCGTCAGCTGCGAATAGCCCTGCTACGCGCTCAGCTTCATCAGCCCCAGCGCCGGCTGATCGCGCTACTGCCACCAAGTCGCAAGACACCGCGGCAAACACAGGTGACCGTAATACCGGCAATGCAAATAGCAGCGCTGCAAAAAAGACGCACGCCACTGCCAAAGGCACACAGAGCATGAGTGCCGAAAGCAGCCCTACTGCAGATAAAGCCGATGCGGACGTTAGCGCAGCACCCTTGCTCACGCATGATGCCTTATTTGCCAACCGTTACGTCACCGCTCAGAAGTTTGGACAGGCCAGTAACGACCCTCGTGTCGTACGTCGTCAGCAGGCACAGTCCCAGTCCACTGAGCAGCCAGCGGTAGAATCGGCAACACCTGTACCAACGGTGCGCGGTAGCGTTGGTGACTTTGTGCGTCAAGCACTCACCGATGCCGAAAGCCGTCTAAAAAATGACGGTGTGATCCGCTGCTTTATCGCCGCTATCGAAGCGCACTCAGAGCAAGCAAAATCTGCTGACAGCGCGCAAGCACATCTGCCAGTTGCTGACGCTCAGGCTCGAGACTTTGACTTTAGCAACTATGGCTACGAGCCATTGGCGGCAGACTATCTGGCGCGCTTTGAGGCGATGACTCAGGCCGTTAGTCAATTTGCTACCACCCAAGGCAAAACAGCAGTCGCGCCGCGAGCGATCGGCAAACGCGCTAGCAATGACCCCCGTGGTCAGCATCCTGATTATCAGGCAGACGAGGTGGACGCTCATGATATCGATGCGACTGCTCTAGCCAATCAAGCACAGGCAGACGATGTCAGCACTGAAAGTGAGCAGCTGCTAAAAGCCGATAAAAACGTGGTGCCTGCTACTAGTCCATCAGCTGACCATGTTGACAATGCCGATACTCGCACAAAGACGGCTGAGTCTGACAGCGAAGTCGCCCAGCAAAGCGATACATCTGAGTCAGAGGCGCCGTCTAAAGACGCAGACAAAGGCGCAGAAAAGGAAGACAGCCAAGCGGCCAAGTCCAAAACCACGATCGCCAGTTATAAAAACATGATTGAAAATGTGGCCGAGCAGTTATTGCCACAGACTGGCATGTTTAACTTGACCACGCCAAAGGTTCCTAAGGCGCGCAGTCGTAAGCCAAAGACTGAGCACAAAAAGCCGACACAAGCTGAAAAGACAGACGCTGAGGATGCCGATAAGCAAGCAGACAGTTAATCACCGTCGCTTGTACTATTAGACCGCTTGTATTATTAGACACAGTACAAGCATAGATACTCAAAAGCCCCGATAGTTCACTATCGGGGCTTTTATTTTTCTTCACTTTGCTGAGTAATGCGTTATCTGTTTAACGCTTTTCATGCAAGCTCAGTGCGTCGCTGACTTTGTATCGTCGTCACGCATTTTGCCAACGATAGTAAAAATCCCAACGATAATAGCACCGATAATAAAACCAATGACTCCATTTAAAATAGCGGTGGTCACGCTCTCAAAGATACCCGTCAAATGGGCGATATCCTCGACACCGTGATGCAAAAAGCCAATGCCGTGCACCAAAATACCACCACCGACCAAAAACATCGCTAAAGTACCGGCGATAGAGAGAAACTTCATCAGTTTTGGCGCGGCGGCAAACATCACTTTTCCAAGTTTTTGTTTAAACGTACTTTCTTGCTCCATCAGATGTAGGCCTGCATCATCTATTTTGACAATACCTGCCACCAAACCATAAATACCGATGGTGATACCAATTGCCAAAATGGACAATACCAGACTACGCTCCAATAACGTGGCGCTCGCTGTCGACCCTAGGACAATGACGATAATCTCAGCCGATAAAATAAAATCGGTCCGTATCGCCCCTTTGATTTTGTCTTTTTCAAAGGCGACTAAGTCTACGGTTTCATCGGCATTGGCCTGCCGGCGAGCGTTTTGCTCTTCATCATGCGGCAAAGCATGCGGCCAAAATCGATGAATGACTTTTTCTGCACCTTCATAAACCAAAAACAACCCGCCACACATCAATAAAAATGTCACTAAAGGCGGGTAAATAGCACTAATAATAAGTGCCGCTGGGACTAATATTAGCTTATTGACAAAGGAGCCTTTGGCGACCGCCCACACCACTGGTAGCTCGCGGTTGGCCTTGACCCCCGTGACTTGCTCTGCGTTTAGCGCCAAATCATCGCCCAGCACCCCCGCGGTTTTTTTGGCCGCGACTTTGGTCATGACGGAGACGTCATCCAATATCACACTGATATCATCGAGTAGGGTTAATAAACTGGCACCTGCCATATGGGCTCCTTAGCGCAATCATTGAAGTGAGTGATTGAATTGACTTCCTCCCCTCCCTAAAGTGAGGGGATTCCTACTAAAGACGGCCAAGCCCGACCGCGAGAATGTTTTTTGCTCCATTAACGTCACGTTGATGGGTCGTTTTACAAGAACGACAAAACCACTCTCTTATACCAAGACCTTCTCTACCTTTCGGACTGTCTTGGCGGGAGCCGCAACACGAGCAGGTTTGGGTGCTGTACGCTTCATTGACTTCGATATAGTGGCAACCTGCGTTCGCGCATTTATAATCCAGTTGCCGCTTAATTTCAAACCAACCAGCATCATAGACGGATTTGGCCAGTTTGGATGAAGTGAATGATGTTGATTTGATTTGACCAACAACAATTAGGCTGTTGGCTTTAACAAGCTTTGATGTGAATTTATGGATCAGATCTTGACGGGTATTTTTGATCTTGGCGTGTATCGCCTTAACTCGCTTTTTGTTTTTAGCACGTTGGGCAATGGCCAGTTTTTCGGCGTATTGATGGGTGACTTTGATTTGTAACTGATCACCATCACTACTGACTGCTGAATCTTTGCAGCCTAGATCAATACCGGCTTGGCCAGTACCACACTTAATCTTTGGAAATTCTTTGACGGTGATACAGGCATACCATCTGCCTCGTGCATCTTGTACCAGCTCACAGGTGTTGATGCTATACAGGGCTAGGTTATAGCTGTCCCATAGATCTATAGTAAGTTTTTTGCCTTTAGCAAGGCTTAGCTGAATAGTAGATTTAAGGCTTTTCTTGCCAGACTGACGAGTTGATAGGTATTTTATGGCTGTCTTTTTAAAAGGAATCCAGCCCAAACTTCTTCTCTTGGCATTTGGGTTGTTGGTGCGCCAGTTGAGTTTGGCTTTTTTAAACTGTTTTCGGCTTTTGGCATGGGTTTCAGAGATGGCTTGTAGAGTTTGGCTGTGCAAGTTTAAATACTCGCCACTGCCTTTGGTATAAGCGGCCAAATCATAAGCTGAAAAGAATTGACCTGTGCGCCGTAAATGTTTAAAACTTAGCTCATTAACATAATTCCAGACAAAGTTGACCGACCCAGCCAAGATATTGAGCTGAGTGGCGTGTTTGTCTTTGATGCGTAGCTTGAGCGTTTTCATGGAGTAATTATGATCTCAATACAGCTGGGTATCAAGGGGTTCGCCATACTGGACGACAATGACTGACGCCTGATATCCACGCCCTAGAAGGATGTGGATATCAGGCACTGGTTGATAAATATGTTAAGATAAGCGGCATTATCAAGTGGGGACGTTTCTTACTTGAGAGAAAAACCCCTTTATATTGAAACTTTTAACTTTCATTGATAAGCGCTATATCCACGATCACAGTCTGGCATGATGGCGGCAGTTTTCTCACGTTGCCCCATACTGCACGCAATAGCGTTTATTTGTTTTATGCCGACGCATTTATGATTAGGCGCAATGCCTACAGGAAACTAATATGTCATCCTCTATCACCCAAAAAGCCCACGCTGTCATTGGATTTCGCAAAACCCGCCTATCACGCTTTATGGTGGGGGCGTTATTGGTCGCCATTGCTGCTGGCTGCTCAAACAATGCCGCCGATGCCACCAGCAACACCGGTGTGGTCAATAGCACTCAGGCAAATACCAAGACGGTATCGGCAGAGAGCGATGCAGCGGTGGTCAGCGCGTTACAAGAAAACCTAAAAACCTCAGGGATTGAGGAGACTATCCTCTCAGCCGTACCGACAGATATGGACGGTATCTATTGGGCGACCGCTGAAGGGCTGCCATCTTTTTTTACGGATAAGTCGGGCAAGCACATCATTCAAGGTCAGATCATCGCGGTCGGTGACGGCGCGCCGGTCGATATCAGCGCCGCATTGGTGGCCAATACCGCCCAAAAAGCATTGCAAGCGGTCGATAAAGACGAGCTGATTATTTACCCAGCCAAGGGTGAGACCAAAGCGGTGGTCTACTCGTTTACCGATGCCGACTGCCCTTATTGCACCAAGCTGCATGAAGAGATGGCTGATATCAATGCGCGCGGTATCGAAGTGCGTTATTTGGCGTGGCCTCGTAGCCAAGCATCGGTACCCAAAATGGAGGCAATATGGTGCAGCCAAGATCGCCATGCTGCTATGAATCAAGCAAAAATGGGTGCCAACGTGCAAGCGCCTAGTTGCGAAAACCCAGTCGCAGCGCATATGGCACTAGGCGCAAGATTGGGCGTGCGCGGTACGCCAGCTATCTTTACGGAGTCTGGCCAGCAAATCGGTGGCTATCTACCGGCTGAGCAGTTGGCACAAACAGCGATTGACGCCAGCTAACACGCTGCTGTCATATCGTTGACTTTGGCGACAGTCAGTTTGGGTAGACGTCACAACTGCATGTCGGTATGATACGATGAAGCGTCATAAAACATCAGCAACACAACCGTAGTGTAAACATCAATGTGAGTCTTTTTTATTCAACGATAATGACGCCTTGATAACCCTATCACAAACGACATTTGCGCCCACCGTATGCTCGATACGACCAGCGCATTTATCTGATAGCAGTGTTATGCTGGGCGTCTTATATTTAACCTCTTGAGGATACTGTGAGTCATTCCATCAAACTAGCGATACTTGGTCTAGGCACCGTCGGAACGGGCGTGATCAATCTAATCAATGACAATTTAGATGAGCTAAAACGCCGCAGCGGCCAAGACATTACCATTACCGAAGTGGGTACGCGCCGTCATCGTGATGATATTGATCCCAATATCATGCAAAGCAGTGACTTGATGGCAATTGCGGCAAGCGACAATGTCGACATCGTGATCGAGGTGATCGGCGGCACCACACTCGCCCGCGAAGTCATCATGCATGCCATCAAAAACGGTAAGCATGTGGTTACCGCAAACAAAGCCTTACTCGCCGAACACGGCAATGAGATCTTTGCTTTTGCAGAAGAGCACCATGTCCATGTGGCATACGAGGCAGCAGTCGCAGGTGGTATTCCAATCATCAAAGTGATGCGTGAAGCCTTGGCGGCCAATAAAGTAGAGTGGCTGGCCGGCATCATCAACGGCACGGGCAACTTTATCATGACAGAAATGCGTGATAAGGGTCGCCCGTTTGCTGATGTACTGAGCGAAGCCCAAGCATTAGGATATGCTGAAGCCGACCCAACGTTCGATGTCGAGGGTATCGATGCGGCGCATAAGCTGGCCTTATTGGCCTCTATCGCCTTTGGTATCCCGCTACAGTTTGATAAGGTATATTGCGAAGGCATCACAGGTATCACCTTACAAGACGTCAACTATGCCGAAGAGCTGGGCTATCGTATCAAGCATTTAGGTTTTGCGGTGCGCCGTGATGGCACAGGCGACGATGCTGCGACTGGTATCGAGCTGCGTGTCCATCCGACCCTCATCCCGCAAGACGCTCTTTTGGCCAATGTCAATGGCGTAAAAAACGCAGTCTTGGTCAATTCACACCCACTCGGGCAGACCTTATACTGCGGTGATGGTGCCGGTGCAGGCGCGACCGCGTCGGCGGTGATGGCAGATGTCATGGACTTGGTACGTGTGTTAGGTAGCAAGGATGCCGACGATACAAGCAACAACGGTCACCATGTGCCGCACCTAGCGTTTATCCCTGAGCAATTATCCGACACACCGATCCTACGCGCCGAGCAGATGACTACGGGTTACTACTTGCGCGTCCATGCTTATGATAGCCCAGGAGTGCTGGCCGATATCACGCGTATCCTCAGCGATGCAGGTATCAATATCGATGCGATTTTGCAGAAACCGGCGCACAAGGTTGGTCAGGTGCCTGTCATTATCTTGACGCTGCCTGTGGTTGAGCGCCGCATGAATCTGGCCATCGAAAAAATCGAAAAACTAGACACAATTACTGATAAAGTAGTACGCATTCGCCTAGATGAGCTAGCGTAAACAGTAGCAAGATGGATAGCTGCTAGCCTGTCAGCGTTTGGCCAAAAAGTGCCACACGTTCATTTAAATACGTAAAAAGGAATAATAACGATGTCAAATGATGCAATTGTGATTTTAAACGGTGCCCGTACTCCTATGGGCGGTTTTCAAGGCTCGCTAAAAGATGTGAGCGCAACCGAGCTTGGCGGGGCGGCGATCAAAGCCGCTGTCGAGCGCTCAGGTGTCGATGTCGACAGTATTGATGAAGTCATTATGGGCTGTATTTTAACAGCAGGCTTAGGTCAGGGTCCTGCCCGCCAAGCGATGCGCAACGCCGGCTTGTCTGATGCGACGGGCGCAGTCACTATCAATAAACTGTGCGGCTCAGGCCTAAAAGCGGTCATGCAGGCTCACGATGGCATCAAAGCGGGCAGCTTTAAGGTCGCAGTCGCAGGTGGTATGGAGTCGATGACCAACGCTCCTTATATCATGCCAGGCTCGCGCGCAGGCTACCGTATGGGGCACAAAGAAGTCAAAGACCATATGTTTTTAGATGGTTTAGAAGACGCAGAAACGGGCAAGCTGATGGGCATGTTTGCCCAAGAAATGGCTGACGAAAAAGGCTATACACGTGAGCAAATGGACGAGTTTGCCATCGAATCGCTCAATCGTGCGCTGACAGCAATCAAAGACGATCACTTTAAAGATGAGATCGAAGCCGTTACTTTTAAAACCCGCAAAGGCGAGCAAACGGTCGATACCGATGAGCAGCCAGGTCTGGCCAACGCCGAGCGCATCCCTGCCCTGCGCCCAGCATTTGCCAAAGACGGTACCATTACCGCCGCAAACGCCAGCTCAATCTCAGACGGTGCAGCAGCAGTCGTGTTGATGAAAGAATCACAAGCCAAAGAAGAAGGTCGTGACTATCAAGCACGTATCATCGCCACCGCATCTAACTCTCGTCATCCAAGCGAGTTTACCATTGCACCGATTGGCGCCATCGAAAAAGTCCTTGCTAATGCTGGCTGGTCAATCGCTGATGTCGATCTTTGGGAGATCAACGAAGCCTTTGCTATGGTCACGATGGCGGCGATGGACGAGCTTAATATCGACCATGCCAAAGTCAACGTCGAAGGCGGCGCTTGTGCTCTTGGTCATCCAGTTGGATGCTCTGGCGCGCGTATTTTGGTCACTTTAATCAACTCACTTAAGCGTACAGGCGGCAAAAAAGGCGTGGCGACCTTATGTATCGGTGGCGGCGAAGCCGTGGCGGTAGCCATCGAGCTTGCTTAATCAGCAACTGCCTGATTAATAAGGAACCTATTTAGATTAATATAAGCCTTAATAGCAGTCAGGCTGCTTATTCTTTAATACATCAAGCTCTTAAATGTATCAAAGCCGCACGGCGATATGCTCTGCGGTTTTTTTATGCCTGTCATTTCCCAAAATGGCCAAATTATTGCACCGTGTAAAAACGCGTTAACTTGTACCCCTTACTCTGTTATGCCACTTACAGCCTATTACACGCCATTACTTCAAGCGCACACTTTGCTACCTTGCTTATATATCTCATCTAAAATCAGGGTGTTACGATAATTACAAGTTGAGGCAGCAACTACCAAGGTAACATTCAATGACTTAACCAAACGCTGTCATTTTAATAATCAATAATAAACTCACAAAAAAGGAAGACAATAATGAGCCAGCTAATCCGTTTAAAAGACATCCAAGCCACACACCGCGACCTAATCGGTGATGACTACTACGACCCAACGGGCAAGACTGCCTATGGCGTCAATGAAGAAAAAATCGGTAAAATCGAAGGTGCACTGGTAGAGGACACCACAGGCCGTATTCGTTATTTGATTGTAGATGTAGGCGGCTGGTTTAGCTCAAAAGAAGTCCTTGTCCCAGCAGGTCTGGCACGTATCGTCGGTGACGATGTATTCTTCGACAGCTTAACAGAAGCGCAAGTCGAAGCGATGGAAGTATACGACCATGACTATCAGTACAGCTACAAAGAGCAGTACGAAAAAGACCGCCAAGCCTTTGTCGCAGATAGCGTACCAGCAGATGAGCGTATGGAAATTGCTGATCATGCTTATGAGGCGCCAAATACTCTAGAGCTACTAGAAGAGCGTCTAACCGTCAATAAAGATCGCATCGTAGCAGGTCTGGTCAAAGTCGGTAAACATGTGGTCACAGAAGAGCGCAACGTCGATGTCGAGCTAGAAGAAGAGCACGCCAATATTCAGCGTACTAATGTCGATCGCCCAACAGATCGCCGCATCGGAGATGTTGATGGTAATGAAACTATCGAAGTTGAGTTAGAAGCAGAGCGTGCACGTGTGGGCAAAGACACTTATGTGGCAGAAGAAGTCAACGTTGGTAAGACAACTGAGCGCCATACGGAGACGATCGTCGAAACCATTCAGCGCGAAGAGCTAGATATTGACCGTGACGGTAATGTGGTAGACCGTGAAGGCAACATCGTCAATCGTGATGACATCACTGCCGAAGATGTACGCCGTGCTCGCGGTATGTAATCCACAACAGCCTTATACTGGCCTACTCCCTGATTGGTTATAATAATATGATAAGTACACCAGTTATAGTTGCCATTTACAGCTAAGTACGGCTGCACTATGACATAGGAAGCAGCGCCACTTAGCAAAAAAAAAGGCCAGAGCATGTCTCTGGCCTTTTTTCTGGCTTTCACAAGTCGCATATCGATCTTGCTTGCGCCATGACATTGATAGTATTTCACCATATAAGGATATCAAAATGACCACTGACCCTAATGCCGTCACCGACTCCAACCGCGACCCATCAAAAGATAATGGCATCTCTACATCAGCCACTCCTCTTCATAAAAACACCACGCCGATGGCCGAAGATACAGATCCAGCAGCTGACCGGCATACCTCATCACAAGAGGTTGGTCATTTAGAGCTGCTAGAAGAGCGCCCTGTGGTCAACAAAGAGCGTCTTGATGTCGGCAAAGTCATAGTGACCAAACACCGTCGCACCAAGACCATTGATGTGCCGATAGAGCTGGTAGAAGAGTATCTTACCATTCGTACTGAATACCATGATGTCGAAAGCCAAGACTTACTATCAGGTCAGTACGATGATAAAGATATTTTGCGTCACGTCGAGCCTGCGCTAGATAGCAAAGCGGTAGTGACGGTCAATGGCCAGCAGATTGAGATCGATGAAGCACCGCTTGAGATCGTTTTGTCTCGTCAAGTTGCCACCATTACCAAGGAGACATTTGCCATACAAGAAATTGATGTCAACAAAACCACACATACCCATACCGATAGTATTCAGGTAACCTTGAAGCATGAAGAGCTTGATGTCACCGAAGAAGGGTTTTTGGCTCATGAGCATGATGCCACTGATGATAAAGCCAATTCAAAATAAAACCGATATGCGCATCTTAATGTGCATTAACTATAGCAGCTTTATCAGAAGCCCACGATAAGCAAGCTGACGACGTAAAGACAATACAAGGCAATACGGCAAAAAAAAGCAACGCTGTGTTAGCGTTGCTTTTTGCGTACAGTATCGAATCAATGCTTAGTCGTAAAATCTAAATATAACCATATAAGGGTATCAGCTGTTGTCTAGCTGTAGACTCACTCTTACTGCTGGTTAGCTGTTTAGTTGGTTAGCTGTCTAATGATAAAATCACGACGGCATGGTTAGGCAGCTGACTCATCGGCGCTAGGCTCGGCTGATTTTTTACATTCATAAGTGCTGACATTATCGGCATCGGCACCAGCGGTACGCATTATACCTGTCTCACGCTCTGTATGCGCCACACGCCACTGTACAAACCCTACGCCACCATCGATAGCGGTATCGAGATTGAAAACTTCTGGGTTGCTCGCATCATTGGTTTTGGTCAAAGTCGCAGTGCCATTGGCAGTTTCGATGACCACTTGATTATCAGCGTCTTTATAAGTTGCCTTTACCTCTAGTGCTGGCGAGCATGAGTAGGTCATCTGAGTGACACCACTATTGACCATCGCGACCGTATCATCTGCCACCTCATCAGCTGGTGCGTCCATTACCATATCATTTGGCTCGGCAGGCTCAGCAGACATCGGTACAGATTGCTCTTCGCTGATGCTTTCTTCTAGGCTGGGCTCAGTTTCTTGCTGTTTTTGGCAAGCGCTGACAGTCATGATGCCAGCCAATAAGCCCGTTAAAACGACAGAGGTTCGAAATTGTTTTAATAATTCTACGTTCATCACACTCTCCAAAACAAATATGTTAAATACTATAGCGTGTCCCTAAATGCACGCCTATGTACAATTTGTAAACAATCCATACAAAAACAGTGAGCATTTACCTGTTTCTAGAGGCTGTCTGCAAGCCAAAAAAGACACTTAACGTCTCTCTTGGTGTCCTAACCCTTCTCATAAAAAAGCCCCTATCTGAGCAAGACAAGGGCCTATAAACATCTCATTTGAACTGCTTGATATGCCTAGATCTTGCCGTGGCACTGCTTGTACTTCAGGCCTGAGCCGCAAGGACAAGGCGCGTTACGGCTGATATTCATACCTGCGTATGGGTTTTCCCCAGCAGCGCTCGCACTGGCATTCGTACCTGCAGCACCGGCTGTCATACCAGCGGCGGCCGCGCCTGCTGCTTGGTTACGGTTTTGCGCTGGTGGTTGCGCGGCACCGGCGTTGCTGTCTAAGTTATCGACATCATTGTGCTCAAACTGCATCTGCATTTGCGCGGCGTTTTCACGCTGCTGCGCCTCTAGTGCTTCTAACTCTTCTTTGGTCGGAATGTGTACGCGTGATAAGTCTTGTACGGTCTCAGACTTGATAGCACCAAGCATCATCTGAAACAGCTCAAAAGACTCGCGCTTGTACTCTTGCTCTGGGTTTTTTTGTGCATAACCGCGCAGATGGATACCTTTACGTAGCTGATCCATCTGGGTTAAGTGCTCTTTCCAGTGCTTGTCCAGACTTTGCAGCATAAAGTGGCGCTCAAGCTGGGCGGCGTCTTTTTCGCCCATTTGCTCGCGGCGAGTATGATAACGATCCAATGCCGTTTGGATGATTTTGGCACGTAAGCCTTCTTCATCTAAGCGGCGGTCCTCATCCAGCCAATCATTAATCGGCATCGAGATTTTAAACTCATCCTCTAGCTCATCCTCTAGACCGTCGATATTCCACTGATCATCGATAGAGCCTGGCGGAATAAACTGATCGATCATGGCATTATAGACTTCATGATGCATGACATCGATGGCCTCTTTTAAGTCCATCTCTGCGAGCAAATCATCGCGCTGACTATAGATGACTTTACGCTGCTCATTAGCGACGTCATCGTATTTGAGTAGGTTTTTACGGGCATCAAAGTCGCGGCTTTCGACTTTACTTTGCGCGTTTTCGATCGATTTTGAGACCATCTTATGCTCGATGGCTTCGTCTTCTTTTAATCCCATGGCGCGCATCATATTGACCACGCGGTCGCCTGCGAAGATACGCATCAAGTCGTCTTCTAATGATAAAAAGAAGCGTGACATGCCAGGGTCACCTTGACGACCGGCACGGCCACGTAGCTGATTATCGATACGGCGTGACTCATGACGCTCAGAGCCGATGATGTGCAGACCACCAGCGGCCACGACTTGGTCATGTTTGACTTGCCACTCTGCTTTTAGGCGTGCCATCTCTTCTGGGCTGACCGCATCGATGTCTTCGATAAACGACTGCCAGTTACCGCCCAAGATGATATCGGTACCACGGCCTGCCATGTTGGTGGCGATGGTCACCGCTTTTGGGCTACCTGCCTGCGCGATAATCTCTGCCTCACGCTCGTGCTGCTTGGCGTTTAGGACGTTGTGTTTGATGCCTTCTTGATCGAGCAGATAAGACAACTCTTCGCTGGCCTCAATCGTCGCTGTACCGACCAATACCGGCGCACCTTTGGCCTGAATCTCTTTGATCTCGCGGATGATGCCTTTGTATTTGCCAAGCTTGGTCAAGAAAATCTGATCGTCCATATCGATACGGGCGATCGGCTCGTGCGTTGGAATCACGACGACGTCTAAATCATACGTGGATTTAAACTCCGCCGCTTCGGTATCGGCCGTGCCCGTCATACCAGAGAGTTTGTCATAAAGACGGAAATAGTTCTGGAAAGTCGTGGTCGCAAGCGTTTGGTTTTCTGCCTGAATCTCGACGTTTTCTTTGGCTTCTACCGCTTGGTGCAGGCCCTCTGACCAGCGGCGACCGGGCATGGTACGGCCCGTGTTTTCATCGACGATGATGATTTCACCGTCGTCAACGATATAGTGGACGTTTTTGACAAACACATGGTGAGCGCGAATGGCGGCTTGGACGTGCGCGAGCAGCGGCAAGCGACTTGGGCTATACAAGCTCTCGTTTTCGCCCAGCTCACCGACTTCTGTTAAAAAACGCTCGATTTTTTCATAGCCTTTTTCGCTAATCTCAATCTGACGGTTTTTTTCATCAATCCAAAAATCTTCATCTTCGTTATTTTTATTGGCTTCTTCGTCTTTTGAGCGCTTAAGCCGCGGAATGATGGTGTTAATCAGCGCATACATGCGTGAAGAGTCTTCGGCTTGCCCTGAGATAATCAGCGGCGTACGTGCCTCATCAATCAAGATTGAGTCAATCTCATCGATGATACAAAAATTCAGCGGACGCTGTTTTTTCTCAGCGAGGCTAAACACCATGTTGTCACGCAAATAATCAAAACCGTACTCGTTGTTGGTACCGTACGTGATATCGGCTTGATAGGCGTCGATTTTTTCTTGTGGCGGCTGCTGTGAGTAAATCACGCCGACGGTCATGCCCAAAAAGTTAAAGAGTGGGCGGTTGAGCTCCGCATCACGCGCCGCAAGATAGTCGTTGACCGTGACCAGATGCACGCCTTTGCCGCTGATGGCGTTTAGATACATGGCCAAGGTACCCATGAGGGTTTTACCTTCACCTGTTTTCATCTCGGCGATTTTGCCTTCGTGCAAGGTGATACCACCGATCAGCTGCACATCATAGTGGCGCATACCATTGACGCGCCATGACGCCTCACGGCAGACAGCAAACGCTTCTGGCAATAGCGCATCCAAGCTCTCGCCGTTTTGGTGCCGCGCTTTAAACTCGGCAGTTTTTTGTTGTAATTGCTCATCAGACAGGGCTTGTATCTCAGCCTCTTGTGCGTTGATCTTACTGACCACGCGGCGCATGCGTTTTAGTTCGCGGTCATTTTTGGTGCCAACCACACTGCCTATAATCTTTGATAACATAATTTTTTGACCTATGGAAATATTCGATAATTAGTGCGCATTAGCCAATGCCTAGCGTCGCACCCTACGTGGTGCTTGTCGTCACTCGGCGCAGTTTATCTAATACTGCGCGCTATTTTATGATACTGCGCCCAACTAAGTATCGCCCAATTAAGTGTGCCGTCATTATATATGGTTATGACGCTGATGGATACAAGGGCTGTGAGCAGATATTTGCCGACGTAAAAACAGCGCTGAACGTGTTAAAATAGCGCCTATACCCTTAATTTAATAGCTGTTTGGTGATATCAATAAACGCAAATAACTGCCAACCTGCATCCTCGATTTTTTCTAAAAAATACGCATTCTTTCTAAGCAAACCCATTTAAGTACCATAAGAGACTCTGCATGACCGTCAACACCTCTGCCCCGCACGCTCGTATTAGCCATCCTGCGCCCACAACAGATACCGCGGCCAAACAGCCTTTATCCAAGGCAAGCGCTGCCAAATCTGCAGACGCCGATCAGCTACTTATCGGCGATACTGTTTATCATTTGGCCGATCACACGCCGATGATGGTGCAATATCTAACCATGAAAGCCAACTATCCACAAGCGCTGCTGCTGTACCGGATGGGTGATTTTTATGAGCTGTTTTTTGATGATGCCAAGCGTGCCGCACAAATACTAGACATCACGCTCACGCGCCGCGGCACCGACAAAGCAGGCAATACCATTGCCATGGCGGGTGTGCCGTTTCATGCCGCCGACAGCTACATGGCGCGGCTCATCGCGGCAGGTCAGACAGTGGTCGTCTGTGAGCAAGTGGACGACGCATCAACCGATGCAGCCAGCCCCTCATCCGCCCCATCGGCGATGGGCGATAAACAAAAAAAGAGTAGCAAGGCCACTGGTATCATGCGCCGTGAGGTGGTCAAAACGCTGACCGCAGGCACCATCACGGATGACGCACTGATCGCGCCCAACCACACACCGACCGTGGTGGCAATCGATATCGCCCAGCCGCGAGCAAACAGCAAGCAGCCCCTACAGGCCGCCGTCAGTCAGCTCGACTTAGCCGCTGGCACCCTGACCACTCAGAGTCTGAGCGCCAATCATGATGACTACGATGACCTACAAACACAGATGCTGACGGTGCTTGCCCGCTTCGCCCCTAGCGAATGTATCATCAGCGAAGCACTGAGCGATGCTACTGGCAGTGCTGATACCGACTGGCCGCTATGGCTGCGACAACACCTAGACTGCCCGATCATCGAAGTCGCTGCCAATGACTTTCACCGCGCCCATGCCGCAGACACCCTTTGTCAGCAGTTTGGGGTGCAGCGTCTCGATGGGCTTGGTATCCATGACGCGCCGCTTAGCCAGTCTAGCTGTGCCGCCTTGATTCATTATGCGCAGCAAACCCAGCAGCGTCATGTGCCGCAGGTCAATCAGCTTATCGTCGAGTTTAGCGATGATTACTTGATCATCGATGCCGGTAGCCAGCAAAACCTTGAGCTGTTTGCTCCAGTCAGTAGCAGCGGTACATCGCTGGTCTCGGTCGTGGGTCACTGCCAAACGCCGATGGGACGCCGCCTGCTGGTGCAACAAATGAAACGCCCCTTGCGCCAGCATGCGCGTATCAATATGCGCCTAGACGCCATAGACAAACTTTTGCAAGCAGACAACCCAGCTGACAGCAGCAAGCACAGTCGTCCGCATAGTCCGCAGCTACAGCGTCCCTCACTGGTCAGCTATATACGCGACACGCTAAGCGCCATCGGTGATATCGAGCGCATCACCAGCCGTATCGGCCTGATGAGCGCCAAACCGCGAGACTTGCGCAAACTGGTGGATGGTATCAACAGCAGCGCGCAGCTGAGCACCTTATTAGAGCAAGCAGGTATCCATCACGAGCAGGCAGGACTGCTGGCCATGCTCATGCAGCAATTGCCCGCACAGCTACCTGCGGTACAATCCGTCGCCGAGCTGATCGAGCGTGCCATTATCCCAGAGCCGCCTGCTCATATCCGGGATGGCGGTATGCTGGCAGCAGGCTATGACGCCGAGTTTGATCGCCTCACACACCTACATGACAACATCCAAGTGACACTAGATGAGATGGTCGCGCGCGCCCGTCAGGACAACCAGCTACCCAGTCTAAAAGTCGGATTTAATAAAGTCAGCGGATTTTATTTTGAACTGCCAAAAATGCAAGCCAAAAACGCACCCGCGCACTTTATCAGGCGGCAGACGCTCAAGAGTAGTGAACGTTTTATCACCGATGAGCTAAAAGAAGTCGAGACCGAATACCTAAGCGCACAACGCTTAGCACTGGCTCGCGAAAAACAGCTATATCATGAGCTGTTGACGATACTCAGTAGTCATTTGGCTGCATTGCAGCAGCTAAGCGCCGCCATCGCTCAAATAGATGTGCTCAGCAACTGGGCGCAGCTTGCGACCCTTTATAATTGGCAACGTCCCGTTATGACTAACGATTCAAACGATGGCAACTTGTTAAAAAACAGCAGCCAGACCCGTATCGACCAGAGCAGTATCGACATCCAGCAAGGCCGCCATGTGGTGGTCGAGGCGGCATTAACCCCCGATAATACCAGCAGCCCAGCCGCGCAAGGCGCAACACAGACTTTTAGCCAAAACCTCAGCCAACACACTAGCAAGCCTGCGCGCGCCCATGCCTTTGTCGCCAACGACTGCGCGCTGGGCAGTGCCAATACTAAAGAAGGACATCCTGAGCGCCTGCTGATGATCACAGGCCCCAATATGGGCGGCAAATCAACCTATATGCGCCAGACCGCTCTTATTGTCTTGCTCGCGCACTGTGGCAGCTTTGTACCAGCAGCCAGCGCGCGCATCGGTGATATCGACCGCATCTTTACCCGTATTGGCTCGGCTGATGATCTGGCAGGCGGCAAATCTACCTTTATGGTCGAGATGATCGAGACGGCCAATATCTTAAACCAAGCGACAGATAAATCACTGGTGCTCATGGATGAAGTCGGCCGCGGTACCGCCACCACCGACGGGCTGGCCATCGCCCACGCTTGTGTCAATAGGCTGCTTGAGATCGGCTGCCTGACCCTGTTTGCCACCCACTACTTTGAGCTGACACAATTGGCCGCGCAAAATAAAGGTATTCGTAACGTCCATGTCGCCGCCAGTGAAATCGATGGGCAATTACTACTGCTGCACCAAATCCGTGATGGCGCGGCCAGCTCTAGCTTTGGCCTACATGTCGCCAAGATGGCTGGCATTCCGCCATCGGTGATTGGTGACGCCAAACGCTACTTGCGCGATCATCCAACGATGGTGGCGAATACTCAAAGCGTTGATGACGCTCAAGCCGTTGATGACAAAAGCGACTTAACTAAGTCGCGAACGGATAATTGCCAGCTTGACGATCAAAGACCGCTGACCACCATAGAGTCCAACCCTCTAAGCCATGAGCAAGCAGCGGCAGATATTCCACAGCAAAATCAGCTATTTAGCTTACAAGACGAGCTGGCGGCCATCAACCCTGACAACCTAACACCCAAACAAGCGCATGACCTGCTCTATCATCTTAAGGATATCATTAGTCACTAAAGGGAATTGTCAAATCAGTATAAAGGCGCTAAAATGTGGCTTGTTTTTAGTCAATCTAGTTTTTTAGTTACTCTAGCCCCTATGGTGCATCATTAAGCAGACTGCCGCGACGAGTGAGTATCGCGATCGCCGTCATACTCGCCGCGGTAGGCGCTGACGATACAGGCACCATATCAGCCAAATCAATAACAGGTAGACATCACTATGACCTTTGTCGTTACAGATAACTGCATTCTTTGCAAATACACCGACTGTGTGGAAGTCTGTCCTGTGGACTGCTTTTATGAAGGACCAAACTTTTTGGTCATCGACCCTGATGAATGCATCGACTGCGCGCTATGTGAGCCTGAATGTCCGGCCAATGCCATCTTCTCAGAAGACGAGGTGCCGAAGGGGCAAGAGATGTTCACTCAGCTAAATGAAGAGCTGGCGCAAAAATGGCCAAACATCACAGAGATGAAAGAGCAGATGCCAGAAGCCGCCAAATGGGACGGCGTCGAGGGTAAGATTCAGTATTTAGAGAAGTAGGCAGCCTGATCGCA
The DNA here is from genome assembly GCF_904846595.1 of Psychrobacter sp. HII-4. NCBI lineage: Bacteria > Pseudomonadati > Pseudomonadota > Gammaproteobacteria > Moraxellales > Moraxellaceae > Psychrobacter > Psychrobacter sp. HII-4. The sequence continues at coordinate 68,724 of NZ_CAJHBJ010000002.1, forward strand.
CTTTGATGCGGGGATAGAAATCCCGTCAATAAAAACCACCGAGTGGCAACTGCTGTTCGGTGGTTTTTTATCATAACTACTGACAAGCTTGTGGTAGATATGCGTCTTTGATACCCGCACTTGCCTGACATTGCCACGTCCCATCCGCTAAATAATCAAGGCTGAGCGTCTGCGCTTGCAAATAAGGCAGGTTTTGAATACGGCAAATAATAGCATTTGCTGTCGTACTGCCAGCCTGCGGAGCTGTGACACTAAACTGACAATATTTGGTCTGGGCTGGCATATTTAGCCCACGAGGACTAAAATCTGTCACCCCTGCGCCACATTCCATAAGTCACTTTATATGGACACGCTCCAAACTGTTGAATTCTATTCATTTACTCCATTTTATATTTTGTCCATATAGACATGCTTTTATAACGACAAATTTTTCACGTTTGTCCATATCCTCAAAAAATGCGTAAAGTGTTAAAAACGTGTTTTAGTCCGCCTAATTAAAAATGAGCAATAGATCTCTTGCATAAGTCATTGCTAGCCCTTGATACTCCGTTAACGAAGGCTAATAAAACGGTACTTTTGCAAGAGGTCTAATCACCAAAAGAAACTTTTGTATCTTACCGACCTTAAAATTTTATGCTCAAAAACAGATGAATGATGACCAACAATGAATGTATAGAAATACATCTAGATGCTGAAACAAAGCAATTGGCAGAACGAACTGCCGCTACTCTAGGCTACGCTACACTCACCGAGTTTTTTTTATTTAATTCAAAATCACGCACCACAAGTTTTACAAGAACACTCTCACATTCAATTAAGTCATGCTCAGTTCAAGCAATTTGTTGAAGTATGTCAAACTCAAAATAAGGTCCCTACCCGATTAAAACAGACTACCTAGCTTTTAGATAAAGAAAATTTTTAAGGAGCAGAAATGAAAGTCATTACATGTGCTGAGCTGCAAGACGATTTAGCGGATATACTCGATTACGTTATAGACGATCATGCACCTGTACTTATTAATAGAGAAGATAAACAAGCCGTGGTGATAATAAGTCTAGATGATTGTAATACCTTTAAAGAAACAGCGTACCTACTCAAAAGTCCTGCCAATGCAAAACGGTTACGCGATTCAATCGCGCAAATTTAAACAACTGAAATAACGTGTCATAAACTCAGTAAAGAGTGAGATTGAGATGCACTGGCAATGGCAATGGCAATGGCAGAAATAGCGCCCGACTATATCCAGAAAATTTCAAGCGATAGACTTCAACATAAAGAACGACATCACAACACCTAAAAAAGAACAACCGAATATATGTGATACGCATCACACAATGACAATATTTGTCCAAAGTATAAGATTTAACCTGACAAAATTTGTCACTTTTTAACAAAAATATACAATGCAGTTTATAGTCTAAATTTTTTTATGTATAAGATGCTGTTTTTCTGTGTAAATTGTCTATAATAAAAGTTGGCACGTTTAGTGCTACTATTAAAATAGCTTACAAAGCTTATAATTAAATTAACAAACATTTGTGGAGAATGTTATGAATGCACAGAAAGGCTTTACATTGATCGAACTTATGATTGTGGTCGCTATTATTGGTATTTTGGCGGCGGTTGCACTTCCTGCTTACCAAGACTATACAGTCCGTGCGAAAGTATCTGAAGCAATCCTTGCAGGTTCTGCATGTCGTACAGCCGTGACTGAAGCAATTCAAAATGGAGTAGTTCCAAGCGCAGGTAACTGGGGTTGTGAACAAGGTAAAGATGCTGCGGGAACTGATCCTGCTGAACGTGCTTCTAAAATGGTAGCAAAAGTAGATGTAAATTCTACCAATCTTCCAGGTCAGATCACTATTTTATTATCAACATTACCTGAATTAAAGCAAGCGTCTAATACTGCTATCGTTATGACACCAATGATCGATTCGACGACTCCTCTTAAAGGTACACCAGTTCCAAATGAAGATGGTAAATTTACATTTGATTCTGTGGCTTCTGCTGGTATTTCAGAGTGGTCTTGTGGTCCTCAAAGTGGTACCAATGGGACACCAACAAAATACTTACCTGCAACTTGCCGTACAGAACAATCATTCCCTTAATTATGCATGATGTAAAAAAGCTGACTTCGGTCAGCTTTTTTATTGAACCATTAAACCCCGAGATTTTATTTTTAGATAGAAGACCATAATAATGTCAAAGCGTTTACGTTTTTTTATGGGGCATTTAACCATATCATTTTGTATTGCACTTGTAATATTAGGTTTGGTATATGGTATATGGTACCCGGTTCCTTTGGCAAAAGCAGTGGGTGTGACACATATTTTTTTAATGCTGCTTGCAATTGATGTGATTTTAGGTCCTATTCTTGGTTTTGTCGTCTATAAAGAGGCAAAGAAAACGCTCAAGTTTGATCTTAGCGTGATTATTTTAATTCAAATCGCGGCACTTGTTTTTGGTGTGTATAACATTGCGCAAGCACGACCTGCATGGGTAGTATTTAATACAGACCGTTTTGAACTCATCCGTAATAATGATCTTGTCCTATCCGAAAAAGCACCTCAAGATGAATTTGCACAAGTAAGCTGGGTGGGTCCACAATGGGCAGCAGTAAAAGTCACCAACGATGTACAACAAAAAAATGAAGACTTATTTGCAGAAGCTTTAGGTGGGCTTTCGATCGCACAGCGTCCTGAACGTTATATTGATATTGATGAAGAAAAAGCAACTTTACGGAAAAGAGCTTTACCTTTGAGTGGTTTATATCAATATAACGACAAACAGCAGGTGAATACAGTACTTGCTAAGTATCCTCAAGCAAATCATTGGTTACCAATGAAAGCATTATCTATAGATATGGTGGTTTTAGTCAATAAAGAATCTGCAAGCATCATCAAAATAGTAGACTTAAGACCGTGGAAATAAGTTTAACGGCATATTTTTTAACTCCGTTTATTAAAAAGCCACTAAGTTCATAAACTGAGTGGCTATATCAATCAAATAGTCCGAGTACTTTGTCTCAGCTCAAAATTTTCTAGCAATAAAGAATTACACTTTTCCAAAAGTTTTTCATAATCTTCTTTCAGCTGCTCATAATCACTTTTCACCGCTTTGGTCTTAGTTTTCGCTTGCTCAATTTGCTGGGCAGGCGAAAGAACATTTTGCCCTGCTGCCTGTGCAGCTTGCTCAATTGCCTCAATTAATGCAGCATGACGGCTCTTCTTAATCGAGCCTCGTTTTCGTCCAGCCTCCATTGCAACCGTATCGTTATTAATGGCAGAGCCTTTCGGTAGAACCTCTGGTTTGTTGGCTTTTAATCGCTCTAAAGCAGCGTAATAATCATTAAGTGCACTCATATTTTACACCTCAATATTCAAAATTTGAATTTTTTGGATCATTTTATGCAGCGCCAGAATATCACTGTCCATTTGCCCGTATATCAGACTGTTCTGTACTTGCATATCTCGCTGCCGTTGTAGTCGCTGAACCGCTTTTTGCATTTTTTCAGCACTTGTTGCATCAAACACAGCATGGGCACAACTCAAACAACTGGTAATCGCAGTAAATGAAATTTTTTCGCAAGAATCAGGATTAGTACAAGCACCCAAAAGACTCGGTTTGTAAGCAATTTCCCCTTTTTTCATGCGCTTAATCGCTTCATCACGGTTTGGAAATACAGTGAGTAATTGCTCGCGGTCTTTTTGTAGCTGCAAATAGGTTCCTGCCCCACCAAGTAAACGGCTAGTACTATTAATTACACCATCTTCAAACTGAGCATAAGAATGTACCAAGCGCTGATATTCTAGTTCTTGAATAAACTCTTTTTGACTGTCACTCACTAAAATATTTGGTGCAAATACCGCATTATTACGGTAACCCCAGTTCGGGATAAGCCACATTGTAACTCATTGATACTATTTACAATATTGCTACCTGTCCCTGCTGAGGCATATTTTTGATGGTGGGTTTATAGGGAAACCAGCAATAAGCAATTAAACCTGACAGCAAGTTTGTGATAAACCCCGTGACACTACGATGGCGTGAGTGTTCGATTTGGCACAAGTTTTTAAGCTCTCCAAACACCGTTTCAACCAAAGAGCGATGATTGAGTAGTGCCTCATCCATAGGCTCAAGTAATTGGGGTTTCATATTACGCCGAAGTTTGGTTATCAACGTGGTATCACTGTGTTTTGTGAGCCACTCGTTTAGGGCTTTACTGATATAGCCTCTATCCCCAAACACCTTGCCAAACACAGGCGTTGCCATATCCTTAACAGGCACTCTGTCATCCGTATTACCCGCAGTGACTTTAACAGATACAAGCTCGCCCTTATGATTGATAATGGCGTGCAGCTTAAAGCCATAGAACCAGCCCATGCTGCTTTTGCCTCGGGTTGCAAGTCCCTTAAAGACTTTATGACGGTAGATACGCTTGTTATGACAAACTGCTATCTTGGTTGAATCAATATAGCTGATACCCGTACAGTCGCCCATCATGCTTTGCAAGTAGCTGCACAGTGGTATGATACTGCGCGGCACAAGCTCTATAAATCGCGAGTAGCTCGGCAGGTTTGGAAACTCCCGTTTCATCATGCCATGCATATGGTGGTAGTAAAAAGACTTAAACTGTCGATACCGCAGTTGATGAAACAGTATCAAGATGGTCATCATCTCTGATACACTTATCTGGCATGCTCTTAACCTTTGGTGTCCCGTTGCGATTAAATGAGCGTCAAACTCAGGTTTGAATTGCTGATAAAAGTCGTCAATATGGCAGTATAGTTCGGTTAGGTTGTCCATGTAAGAAGTCCTTTTTGCTTAAGTGGTCTTGGTAAACTTACTTTAGCAACTTTGGACTTCTTTTTTATCTTTTTTTTGAGCGCTTATCCCGAACTGGGGTTAATATAACAAAGCGTAACTTTGTTTGACGTTTTTTGTCAGCTATTGCTTAGACTGACTTAAATTTGTCAGTTATCGCCATTCATCCCCTGTGCCGCAATTCTTATTAGCACCGCTACCCCTACATTTCTCTCCACTACTATCCAAAGTCATAGTTTCATTAAGTTTCATGGCATTGTCAGTTGCCATTTTAGTGCCACTGATAGGGGTGGCGGTGAGCGTCCATTGCTCGCCTCCTAAATTAGTTCCACTTACCGGCGCGATAGTCACGTTATACAATGGCGTTCCTGAGTTTGGAAAAGTGGTACTAGCTCCGGTTAGCGTATTGCTAAATATCTCACTGAGCGGGATACGATCATAGCGTCTATATGTGATTTTATTGGCTTCTATTCTTGATGCTATCTGCTGCATTTCCGTCATCATATCGACGCGCTTGGTCTTTATGACGTAAGACTGATAACTAGGATAAGCAATCGCTGCGAGTACACCGATGATGGCGACGACGATCATCAGCTCTATCAGAGTAAAGCCAGTTTGGCGGGTATATTTGATCGATATGTTTGTTGATGATACTGACACTACCATGTCGTCGCTCCTATACAATCCGCCTTTGTAATATCAAACGCATCATTACTGGCGCAGCGTAATCCTTGACTTGATAATAAGAAACTATCAGCGCCTACTAGATCGACAGGGGTTGCTACCATAATCCAGTTGTTAGCGCGGCCGCTACCTTGATGCAAAGTGCTAAAGGTCGCTGAGGGCGGGTTGCCTACTAGATGACCTAACGTGATAGTGTAGCGCGGATTGGTCGCTGGCTGATTGATCGCGCCTGTAGCGTCGGCGATATTATCTGACTGAGGCTTAAAACCTTTATAGGTCAGTGCTTTTGCTCGCCATTGCTCAAGCTCAACGGACAAGGATAGCATTTTTCGCTGTACGTCTGCTTCAGCATTGCGAATGATATAAGCGCGATAGCTTGGTATGGCAACGGCAGCCAATATAGAGATGATGGCAACTACAACCATCATCTCTATCAGCGTGAAGCCTATCTGTCTGGTCGAGTGGCTACTCTTAGACAACATATCAATGTTCCATCCAACTAAGTGGATTGATACGTTTATCTGTATTAATACCTCCATCTACGCCACAACTTAGGCCAACACATTCCTTGAATATATCATTCCCATCTTTATCCTTATTGTCATTACAATCGCCACTTGGGCAAATGAGATCAGGCTCACACTCATCGCCCTCACAGCGATTTACTAGACTTGAAAACACAGCTGTATCGTTGTATTGGCTGATAATGTTATCCACGATACCTGAACCTGCAATGAAAGTTGAACGCGGTGTTGGCTGTTCTTCCGAACAACTGCCATAGGGCAGGCAGGTACGCTCTCTCTGGGTTGAGCCTTTGACACCTGCACTACAAGCTTGGATATCTTGCCCTTCATCAGGGTTGTATGTCGAGGATATCAGTACGCCAGCGATAGCATCCGGCTCATTAAACATCTTCAGCTTGTATGGATCCGTATCAGATACTTCGCCATCATCCCAGTACGTAAAGGGCATATACCAGCCTTGTACTGTATTGTTAATCATGTTTTGTCTAATTCCGTCTGTACCGATATCTGATTCAGTAAAGGTCAGCTGTTTGAGCTCGTTACTTGTTATGCCATCATCAGGTGTACGTAAGCTTATCGTAGAGGCTGCATCACTATCATAATCAAACAGATCTCTGCGGCTGACGTCTTTGTCGATAACGGTATATAGCGCATCAGGGGTATTTCTCTTAGCCGATACTGGGCTACTACGATCGCCCGTCCCTACCGTTATCATTGTCTGTACACCTGAATATGTACCCTTGTTGCCAGCCGCATCTTCATAGTCATATTTTCCATTGTAGAACGTAATCAGTGGGCGCTCGTAGATACGGGGCGGCGCGTCGGTGTCGGTGTCGGTGGTGCCAGTCGCTTGATCGCTAACGTCTAGCACTTTTACCACACGGTCTACTTTGAAGTTATCAGTATCTTTATTATTGTTGATATCAGCGCGCCATACTTGCCCGCCTAGATCAGCGAAGTAAATATGATCAGTTAGACCATCGTAGTTACGGTCTATCGCTCGCACTTGGGTGACGATGCTGTGTTTTAAATCATCATCCCTAGAGTATTGCAATGAGGTACTGCGAGAAGTACTGTTTGCTGAATTACCTTCATTACTGGCCCACCATAGTAATTTACCACTATCAGTAGAGGTTTTTATCGTCTCTTCATTAGTATCTTCATCTATCTGAACTTTTCCCATCTGCACCATATACATGGCATTACCCTGTGCCGCCGTTTTAATGCAATCAGCTCCTGCGTTATCTCCTAGCTTAAATTGTGGATCTTCATAACAGTCATCATAGCCACCTGGTAAGAAACTCACCATGACACGCTCGCCACCGCTTTTGACATAGCCAAGGGTCGGTTTGCCCCATGTCTGTCCCATCCGCGCATAGGCTTTTTGTTCAAGCGTCGCCCCATCCATGCTAGCGATAGAACCATTTCTGTTGCCTTTTACATCTGTACTGAGCCCTTTTTGGCGATTGGCATAGTTGGAGCCAACGCTATAGATCATTTTAGGCTCATCGACATCGGTGACATCTAAAGCGTAATACATCGAACCGCCCATACGTAAGCCGCCAAGTGCGAAGCTTTGCGCCGCTTCATAAGTATTGGTCGTCTTTGCCTCTTCACCCTCACCTTCAGTCTTTGATTTGGTCGTGTACGATACATAAGTCAGCCAAGGGGCATCGACGCCATAAGGATAGCTATCGTCTACCGCAGTGCCATTACCATTACTCGCTAGTGCATCTGGCTGCAAATCAAGGATTTGTTTGGGAACAAAAGTAAAGGTCTCTTTACCCGTACTGTCATCTAGCATATGCAGCGCGCCGTCCATAGAGCCGTAGATGATATAGTCTTTACGAGTGCTAGTGTCGAACTGTCCAGAGGCATCAACCTTTATCGATTGGGTGATCAGCTGAGGTGTAGAATGTAGGACGCCACCGATATTTTTTGACAACTTATTTTTGGATGACGTCAGCGTCGTGCTGTTGTTTATCGTTTTATCTGATGGTTCACTATACCCCATAAAATTAAGCAGCGTCAGCTTTTGAGGATTGGTATAGCCTGCCAAAGGTTCAAAGTTAATAGGCTTTTGATTGGTAACTTTGAGATTGGTCAGACTATTGCCTGTATTGACGAATAAATTCCTATCGCCCACTAACGGTGCATTAGCATTTTCGAATACCTGTTGGTATGCCCCCCCAACTTGTGGCAGACCGCCATCAGGTTTTGTGGTATCAGGACGATCGATACCAATCGTATTCCAGATATCATGAGTATTTTTGGCAAACAAACCCGTATTATCTTCGAAGACAAAATCACCATCATCACCTGTTAACGTGCCATTCACGACATTGTACTTTTTGAGATTACCGTTCCATAGCTTCGGGGAGCCAGGTACCGGTTCAAGAATCGGCAAATAAGCAAATTTACGCGACTTCAGACCGCCTAGACTATCAAGCGGTACAGACATCGTGCCTGTGGAGATGGATTCAATCTCTGTACTTCCCACTTCTGCGATAAAGGATTTGACACTGGCAGCTATTTCTTGAGACTCTTCAGTATAATAAAATCCGCCTTCACCATGTTCTTGACCCTTTTCGCCAAGCTTGCATAAATTTTTGGCATCTTGGCTGATACCTGATGCATCACATTGATAGACATCTACCGTTTCAGGAGGCTTACCCGGTCTATTGATAACCTTGCGGACTGTCCCTTTTTCTTTGAGCTTCTTATAGACGTTACCAAAGCCCACGGTTGCGGTTGCGATATTATCTTTTTTGGCATTGTCCTTGCTATATAGTGCTTTGGCATACTCACCAATACATTCCCACCCCGGAGAACCTTGCCCTGAATCTTGATATACTGTTCCGGTAGAGTCAAGTCCCGACTGACAAGAACTCCCGATTGAACGAGAACCGCCTACTAAACTGGTATTCATTAGACTTCGAGTATTTGATTCTGAGAAAACGCCGTTAGGCTCACCATCGGTCAAAAAGTAAACCCCATAGCCATCACACTGGGCTGGTCTATTAGGCATAGGCGAAGAAGTATAGGAAGGATTGCTGGCGTTGGTTCTTGTCCCTAGCATATAGGCGCCAGCTTCAGCGTAAGCATTGGCTATGGGCGTCGTCGTTGTCGGTTCTAAGGCAATTATTTTATTAATCAATACTCTTCTATTCGCTAGTGTCAAATCAGTGATTTGGGCATCTATCTTGCCGCCATTGCCCAAAAAGCTCCCTACGCCAATCTTGTATTTGGTTAGGTCAACATCTGCACCGAACCCTTGATCACTTTTGGGATTGGCAAGTAAAGGAATGAGCGCCCTTTTTAACCGCGACATGCGATCATAGTATGGCAGGCCATCTTTAGTACGATAATAAACTCGGTAGCTAACCTGACCAACATCGACCCCTTCGTCATTATATAATCGCTGTGGCTCCATTCTATCGTAGGTAATATACCTTGGAAAACAGAATAAGCAATCTTTTATCCGTATTGGGTCTATATTGTAATCATCTTTGATACTATCAAAGCCGCTACTATGACCCATACTAATCGAGTTATCTAACATCATCAGAATAGAAGCATTACCATTACTTGATGCTTGGTAAATCTCACGATCAGAGGTATGACCTGCGCTCGTTGCCATACAGCTCATTATGACAGTCGATAATAGTTTTACAGACCAGCCTCTAACAGTAGCATGTGCTTTATCATTTTTAATTCTTTGTAAGACTTTCATAATAGTTACCCATGTGTGTTTGAGGTTGTGAGAAACGAATCACTATTTTCGTTAGCTGCCAGAAATACACTCGACACCGACAGGCTGATTTAGATAGATTTGCTGCTGCGTCTGAAACGGCACACCAAGTGCGGTCAAGCAGCTATCTACTGTATCAGTACCTGTACGCGGTTTCTTAAGACAACTTGCGATAGCAGACATCGGTTCTTGAGACAGTGCTGGTATGACTGAGGTGACATAACCGACAAAGGTCGTACACTCTATCGTCGTATTACTGCCATTTTCTGGTTTGTCAAAATTATTAGAATAGGTTCCCACAACTTCTCTATCAAGGATGCCTTCGTCATCGGTAATAACAGGTCTGACAAAGGTCATCTGCGTCATTACTCTGCCTTCACTAACATAATCGTCATCGTTGGTAGGATCACAGTAACCGTTGTTTCTGCTGTTCAATAATCCACCGTTTTTATTGAGCTCACTAATCTCTAAAATACTAAATAGCCTAGTACTACGAGGTCGTACGCAAAAGCTTACTTCATGTCCCTCTCTTTGTGTCGCTGACATGTAACCCTTGAGCGTATCAACATTACCCCGACGCTCACTTAAGATTCTATCCTCTTTCTCTACTTTCATTAAAGCGGCATCGTTTGCCTGAAACAATATTTTGTTTACTTGATCTGCAGTCGCTACTTTTAGATCTGTAGTGCTTTGTCTCACTGCAATCGTGCCCACTATCATAATTAATATAAGTACAAACAACACTACAATAAGTACTGCGCCTGACTGATTATGAGCACCTAAAGATGAGCTAGGATAGCTTATAGAAGGTCGCTTTCTCATAATCCACCTCTGGCATTGCGTAATAGTATCGTACTCTCATAGACACTACGTAGATAAGTAGGGCCTGCGATAGTGTCTGTGTTGAGGGTTGCATCTGCTATATCGAGTATATCAAAGCTCAATTCGCTATTAGACTGCTGAGTCGCTGTTGGATTATCCGATCGTGATAATATGCCTATCTGTAAGCTTACAATACGCTGATCTGAATCCAAACTGCTAGGCGCTGGAATTGGCATATAAGCGATATTTGCTTCGTCAGGATAGGTGGCAAATCCTATACTGTCTGATATGCCTAATAGCACTCTAAAGTAGTCGACATTGGGTATGATTATTGTGCCGTTACCAGATAGATTGTTATCTTTAGTATCACCGTCAGAGTCGACGTAGCTTGCAATATCAAGACCAGTACTACTTCCAGCAATATCTTCATCGTAATTATAAATGGCCGAAGCGCATGCTAATCCTAATGTGTTTGGGGTAACCGTCTCATCTAGACGCACAAAGTAACGCTCGATCACATAGAACCCTTCTGGAATAGCGTTACCTTGACAATCAAACAAATCATCTCTACCTGCTTGATACTGAATAGTTAATTGATCGCTATTACCCACGCTTAGGTTACTGCTACTTCCCGTCCATGCACTTTTAGATAGTAAGTCTGTTGATATGGGATCACCATACAACACCAAACCCGATAAATTGCCACTTAACCATTTTCCTGGGGCAGACAAGCTACCATCCGGCGCTGTCAACACTACGCCTCCTTGCGGTGTCAAATGATTCATAAAGAACTCATCATGAGCATTGGACGGTTTTGCACCATAGTTGGTACGCCTTAGATGCTGTTGAATTTGAGAAAAACCAAAAATAGCGTTGTCTTGAAGTTGTGAGCTCGCTTCTTGTCGTCGACTATTGATCGAACTGGTATAAAATATCTGTAATGCAGCTGCTGAGACCAAAAGTCCAAGTACTAAAGCGATCATTAGTTCGACCAAAGTAAAACCGCTTTCTTTTTGGAGTACTTGTATATGACTGTAGAGTAGCCTGCTCTTCATAATTTTTGATGAGAGTGATCCGTGATGATTTAAATTCATATCATATCTCCATCATCATACAAGTAGCTTTAGAATGATAACTACCACCTGCGACTTCTAACTTATCGTCATCTCCGATTACTCTTTCAGTCAAACAGTCAGTTTCGTCATCTGTACCGATAGTAGGCGTAGTTTCTCCCCATGCAGATATTAGACAATATGAATACATAATATTATCGGCAGCATCAGCACCTGTACCACCAGTATTAGGGCAAGGGTGCATTTGTATTTGAAACTCATAGTTTTGTAATTCTGCCTTGAGCGTGTAGCTCTCTGCCTCGGCTAACTCTGTTGGACTACAAAGCTGATTAACTGACGTTCCGTCTAAGCCGCATTTCTTGTTAGGCGCATTAGATGAAGCATATGGTGAATTTAACCCAGTTGCATAAGTCACTATGGCAGAGGGATTCGCATGAATTTTTTCTGCTACATTTCGCATCATTACTAATGATTGAGAGCGTTCCATCGATTCATCAGTAGCCTTGATAGCTTGCGCTTGCAAAGCACTATAGCCAAGTATTGCTATGCTCAGTAGCAATAACGCTACCATAACTTCGATCAGTCCCACGCCTGTTTGTTTGGATGCAATATTCATCAGCAGCTTCCAGAGTTTATAATACTAATATTGGCCACTTTGTTGATACGTACTTGTTTTGGAGTTTCATTGCTCGATCCACTATCACAAACTGTATATACAACATCTTTGTCACTGGTAATTATCTTATTTGGCCGAAAAGTGACTGTCCCTGCAGTACTCGGATTGATAGTGACAGAGCTTTTTTGGTGAACTGGATAAGTAAATAAAACCACGTCATCAGCATCTTGTGCAATGATAGCGTTTGGCGTACTGCTGCTGCGATATGTCATCGCGACCTCTTGTCTTCGGATCACGCTCTCAACCTTCGCCTCCTTTAACGCATTAGCCAACGTATTCGCCGTTGCCTTTACGCGCTGATTGGCCAACTGCGTACTAATGCTAGGCGCCGCGATACCGACAATAATAGCGAGCACAGCGATCGTGACCATCAGTTCAATCAAGGTAAACCCTGAGCTTCTCATTTGTATTGTAGGCGACAGGCTATTCTTAGAGGCTCTCACATCACATTCCTATTTATAACGTCTACCGTCTGTCTCATAACGATCCATTTGCCAGTAGTCAATCTAAAATACCTCGTAACTCTTACCTGCTAAAACATTTAACTACCAATCAGTAGGGAGAGGTCACTTTCTTTTATTCTTCACTATAAGACATGCAATTTTTGTTCCATAAAACCACATGCCAGCTACATAAAAATATATTTTAAATCAGGTACTTAAAAACCAATTCTAGCTTTCGATTAATATCAGCTAACAAATTTATATATATTGATTTAATAATATATCGGTTAGGCAACATCTTAGCAACATATTAGTCATTATAGAAGTACCGTCAATACTTTATAAATGACTAACGATACTGACTCCCATGAGCGAGTGCATAGGCAGATAGGTGGTAGCGGTTGGTCGGCAATGAGGACGCAGAGGCGGTATTGGTAGCAGGCTTATACAAAGCGCGGCCCAGCGCTTGTAGGCTCGCGCCTGTGGTTGCGACATCATCGAACAGCAGTAAACGTTTAACTGGCGGGGTTTCGGTCAGCATAAAAGCATTATTGAGATTACTGAGGCGCTCAGCGCGTGTCAGGCCTTGCTGGCTGACGGTGTGATCGATACGCCGGACACCTTGCCATAGCGGTATCTGCCAATGCTTAGACAGCTGCGCGGCTAAGATACTGACCGGATCAAAGCCACGTTTTACCAGACGTTGAGGGGTGGTTGGCATCGCGACGATGACAGCATTATCGTGATGGCAGCCATGTGGCCGTGGTAGTTGACGAATCGCATGGAGCAGCAGTGGCAGTTTGCTCATGTCTTCGTCATGCTTGAAAGCGCGAATGGCTTGCCGAATAGGATAGTCATAAAAAGTAGACGCCTGAATGCCCAAGACGCTGCCAGCTGCGATATCGACTCTAAATGGTTTGGGCAGCCATGTAATACCATGATGGCAATGAGCACAGAGCAGACCGCGACTCAAGTGACGATGGATATACCGAGCAACCTTACCACGGTAAATATCAGTAAGCATTGAATCAGCAATCGGAGGAGCGGCTGGGGATAGATGAGAAGACAGTAGCTGGGATGGTGCGGTGCTGCGATATACGCGGCATAGCTGGCAGCGTATATCTACATACTCTGCCAGCCATAGTCCAGTTTGATAAGGAGCCAGTCGGCGCATTGCTTGTACTCCTTAGCAGTCAAAGACCGTCGACGTCGATAAGGCCTTAAAACCCCTTCCAATCATTTAAGACGATACCAAAGCCGATAGAGGTGTTTTCGTGGTTATAGTCGATGATAGACTCGCCATAGCCTTGGAACAGCTGTACATAGCCATTGACGTTTTCGGTCAGTGGATAAATGTAATCGATCTGCGCCGCGCCTTTGTTGGTGCTGGGGTTATAGCGCAACGTGCCGCTTAGGCTTTGCTGATCTGGCAGATCGTATAGGAATTTGATATCACCATAGCCCATGTAGTCTTCGATATCAGGGTTGTCTTCGCTGCTGCTGCTTTCGTTATTGACGCGCGCCCAGAGCCGCGGTACGACCGACAACTTACCCCACTCAGCCCCTGCCATCAGATACGCGCGGTTCCACGAACGCGATAACGGATCATCTTGGCCATTAGAGTGGTGAATGGCACCTGCACCTAGCATACGTAGACGGCCGCCAAAGGGTAAATCAGCGGTCACAGGCTGGGTCAAAAATATCTCAGGCTGATAGTCGGTGGCGCGAAATGGCCGAGAGTTGTCCTCGTTATATACCTGCCAATGCGACTCTTGGGTATAGCCAAACCATAAATCAGCGCTACTATCAAACAAGTCCTCTGCCACTTTGGTCTTTAACGACAGCTGAAACTTCAGCTCCGTCTCACGGACGTCATTGGACGTAAAAGGCTCGGTGTCTTGTGAAGGGCTGCTTGGCCCCAAGTTAGGGTCAAAGGTATAAAACAGCGGCAGTAAGTAGGTTGGACGATAAGGTCTGACGGTCCAAGTACCGCGCTCACTGTTTTTATCCAAATCATAAGATAGGCTCAGCGGGGTGTACTTTTCGATGTCCGTTTGCTTGACACCGACACTTTCGAGCACTTTGGCTTCTCGTTGGGTCAACCCCACCGTGTCTAGACTCTGCGTCTCAGGCGAGGACGCAGCTTGTTGGGGCAGCTCGGCAGCGACGGCGCTGCTGCTATCGGTTGTGATGGTAGAGCTTTCTTCTACAAACACCACTTGCGGGTTGCCTGACAGTGTGCTTTGAAAGGTTTTGGCTAAGTCCACAGGCTGTTTGGTGGTGGTATAGCTCGGCGTTTTGCCTTGCTCTGCCACTTTATCAAAACAAGCCAAACGCGCGGTCGCCAGCTGTACCTCGGTACATTCAGCAAACAGTTTTGCTTGTTTGGCGATAAACTCTTTACTGACCACTTTACGGTTTTGCTTACCTGCCTCTGCACTCGCTGGTTGCTCAGTATCGGCCTCGCTGTGCGGCACCTCATAATCCTCATACTCAAACGCTGCGTCTGGAGCTGGCAGCTCCCGATAAGTTTGCTCGTCCATCGCAGCGTGAGCTTGTAAGGCCGTCAAGCTCAAAGCCGCCGCGATTGCAACACATAGATGGCGATGGCTATTTTGACGACAGTTGAGTGATAAGCCATCAGATGGCTGGCTTGTGGCACAGGCTGGCGGTAATTGACGTTGAGTAATGATATGGGCAAACATAGGTGTCCTTTATCTGACCAATAATAAGGTCAGTAGAGTATTTTAGATAATGAATATACCATTAGCATCAGCGCTAATATAAAAACCATTCATTAATGGACATCGAGGGCTGTGCTGACAATTCGCCTAGCCCCTTCAGCATTGTTGCTTTATTGTAATGAAAATATAGACACTATACTAGCGTTATCCTTGCTGCAAATACAGATAATAACAAACACAAAAAGACAAATCTCCGTATGAGCTTACTTTGACTAGCGAGAGACAATAGAGGTTACCATTATATCAAGCACCATGCCTGTATAAACAAACGAGATAAACAGACAAAGACATTTAATACCTATAAAAGCAAATAGTTAGTCGGTCACCCTGCCAATCCCAAGACACCTTACCAAAAAAGCCAAGCTCCTAACATAGTAGGCGCTTGGCTTTTGATTGGCAAAATATACGGCATTAGCTGTTATGTCAGGCGGGTGTTTGAAGGTGAGACATTCACCCTTTTAGCTATTATTCATCCATGTAGGTGATTAGCGATTGAGCGCCTCTAAAGTCTGCTCAAATGCCGAACGCCCGATTTCCCCTACCTGCTGATTGACCAACTGCCCGTCTTGATAATAGAGCAATGCTGGCGGTCCAAATAGTTGATAACGCGCTAAGATGGCTTTTGAGTTCTCTGTCGTCTCTGTGATATCGAGTCTGACCAGCAGCCAGTCTTGCATCTGAGCAGGACGATTGTGAAATAAGTTTTTGTCCATAATACGGCACTCAACACACCACTCTGCTGTCAGATCGACAATGACTTTCGGATTGTCAGCCAAAATAGCATCTAGCTCAGCAAGGGTGGTGATGTGCGCGTCATTGGCGCTCTTGCTCGCACCTGATACACCGTTTGCAGATGTCATCATCATAGGCGCGGCGCTTAAAGAGGCCAGCGGATGCAGACTGTCATCGTTACCCAAAGCGGCACCCACCATCAGACAAGCCGCCCAAATCCCAGCGATTAAGCCCAGTGCTTGGGTTAAGATACGACCTTTACCAAGCCAGCTCCATGCCCATGTCGCCAGCACCATAAACCAAAGTGCCCATACGACCAGCATGACAGGCGAGATAAAGACGCGCTCAATCAGCAGCAGCGCCACAGCAAAAAGCAGCAACGCAAAACCTTGCTTGACCCAGTTCATCCACGCGCCAGCTTTTGGCATGATTTTGCCTTGAGTAGCACCGATTAGGATCAGCGGCGCGGACAGACCGAAACCCAGCATAAATAAAGCGACAAACCCAAGCAGCGGACTGCCAATGGTAGACACCGCCAGCAGCGCGCCAAATAACGGCGCTGAGACACAGGGTGACACCACCAGCGCAGATAAAAAACCAGCGATTAGGCTGCCGCCCGCACTACCAAGCTTGCTATCTCCTGCTTGACTCAAGCGCTGCATCTTACTACTGATGGCATTGGGCAAACGAATACTAAAAACACCCAGCATATATAACGCCAAAAGTACAAACACAATGGCAAAGCTGATTAAGATAATCGGGTTTTGTAGCCAACCGATGATGCCCAAAGACTCACCAAACACCGCAATAACCGCACCTAAAATCCCATAAGCGGTGGCCACCCCAATGGCGTAGCTGCTTGTCAAAAGCACACCACGTTTGACCGTGGGATTGTCTTCACGGGCGACGATATTGGCCACAATGGGTAGCATGGGCAGGACGCAAGGCGTCAATGCCAAGCCCAAACCTGCTAAAAACAGCAAAGCCAATGCCAACCATGGATGAGACGCTAGGCCAAAAGGGTCTCTATCCATCGCGCCGATAGCGGCAGTCTCACTACTACTTGAGGCTCGATCAGAAGACTGCTGGGTGTCTGCTATGGGCACAGCTGCACCGGCAATCTCACCTTCCAATGACACATCGTCTATCAAATCATAGTCGACGACTTCATCATCCATCCGCTCACCAGCAAGGCCGCTGGCACTCTCTGGCGACGCAGCAGCCGATGATGTGGTTAGCGGCTCACTGATGGTCGCCTCATCTCCAGCGTCAGTATCTACGGTATGAGCATCAGCATTGGCCGCAGTGCTTTTAGCTGTCGCGTCTTGGCCAGTCGCTGATGCATTATTAGCGCGGCTCTGGGAGGGTGCAGCGGCGATACTGACTGTGGTTTTTATCTTCTCTGGTGGATAGCATAATCCTGCTTTGGCGCAGCCCTGCCAGCCAATCGTAATCGCAGCATTGTCTAGAGGCTTGCCATCTGTCGTACTCAGCGTGGTGCTCGCCACTACATTGGCCTGATCAAACACTGGCACGCGGCCAAAGGTCGGATCGTCGATAGAAACGGGCTGCTGATTAAAGATAAACGGCGCGGCCTTTACCCCATCAGGCAGTGTCAGCTTGAGCTGATTTTGATAAACATAGTGCTCAGGGGTGATATCAAAATGGATCGACAAGCGCGTGCCAGCTTTGGCAGGGCTGCTGCTACTGCTGACATCAAAAGCTTCATCAACGGATAAAAACTTTTTTTGTGCACGACTGTCACTGCTACCACCAAACAAATCGCCCAATCCTGCTGCGTGCGCGGGCATCGGCGCGCTTAGCCCTGCTAGCAGAGCGCTGGCACTTAGCACAAGTGCCGATAGATAGGGGCGGTTTTTTACACTGTAATAGGGCGCATGCTTGGCTTGTTTAGGAGCGATGGTTTCACGGGTAGTCGTGGTCGGCGGCGGTGTTGCTATATGTGCGGGCATGAAAGGCTACCTATTTATTACTCAGAATCTAATCAAAATGTCAGCAACGGCTTAGCGTGGCACTGCGATATCAACTTTGGTCGCCATCTTTTCTGGTGGATAGCATAGTCCTGCCTTAGCACAGCCCTGCCAATGAATAACCACAGGAACATTTTTTGCGCCCTTGCCATTGGCAGTGGTTAAGGTAGTGGTAGCGGTGACACTTTTTTGGGTAAATACAGGCACCTTGCCAAAGGTCGGATCATCAATGGTCACAGGCTTTTGGTTAAAGGTAAATGGCGTGGCATTGATGCCTTTAGGGAAGCGCAGTTTCAGCTGGTTTTTATAAACGTAATGCTCAGGGGTGATATCAAACGTAATCGACAGCTGCGTGCCTTTTTTGGTGGCCTTGCTGCTGCTATCCACGCTAAACGCTTGCTCAACTGATAAAAACTTTGACGACCCGTTATTGCTGCTGTTAAACAAACCGCTAAGGCTGGCTGCCTGAGCGCTTATGGTTCCCCCTGCTATCAGTGAGCTACTAGCAAGAATGATGGCCGCCGTACGCATACACGCTGACTCGTATTTTGTCGTAGATGTCGATATACCCATAAATGATACCTCTTAATAACTGATGTCAAACTTGATAATGCAGATTAAATCATGCTCAAGGCAGCAAGCCGCTTATGCCGCGCAACATACATTAAAAATAATTATAATATTAATACATATACCGAAACAGTCTATAGCAAAACGCATTCAACAAAGAGTGGTTAACAAAAATCATAATTTCTGTCACTAATAAAAAATATCAACCAATAAGCTGTTATTGGTTGATATCTGATCATTATAAAAAACTGCAAAGCTTGAGCCTGCTTCTTTCTAGAACTGGTACAGTGCTACTGGAATGAGTTTTTCGTAGCCTCTAGGAGAACAGTCCGCAGGTAAATTTATAGCAGTAGCATGGGTAATATCGGCATATTGACGTCATTTTGGACTGCCTTTATTCTTATTCTACGCCGAGATACATTGCTTGCCTTGCTATTATGGACTATAGCTGCGCGTAAATATCCGCATCTTGCCCTTCACCGCCTTGCTGCCCATCCGCCCCTAGTGAAAATAAGTCATAAGGACGACCTTCACTACCTGGCGACACATATTGAAGCTCATTTTCCCAGCCATCTGTCGGATAGCCGCCTTTGATATAGCCACCTTCAGGATAGTTTTTGGCATCAGCAGGCGGTGTGGTCAGTGCCTCTAATCCTTGCGCGGTGGTGGGATAACGCGAGTTGTCTACTTTATACATATCAAGCGCGTTTGAGACAGTGGCCAGCGCGGTTTCAGTGGTTTTGATACGGGCTCTATCGCTTTGCCCCACCACTTTGGGTACCACAAGGCCTGCTAGGATGGCCAAAATGACAATCACCACCATAATCTCGATCAAGGTAAAGCCGGACTGGCCACTCCGCTTCGCATGAGTGGTATTTATCGGGCTGCTACCTGTATTGTCCATCATCATCTGTGCTCGGGGGGCGGCTTGGGTTTTGTCAGTCATTATCATCACTTTTATCATCGCAGTTGTGTCAGTTATCAGGGTGCTTAAATGGCGTTTAATGCTTGGCGCTACTTGGCGCTCCTTGGCGCATGATTACCTGATTTGATTTATTTGCCGTTATCTATCGATATAGGCACCATGGTCACTATAGACCATGATTTTATTTTTATCCAGCGCCGCCAGATGACTTGTCTTATGAATTTATCTTTTTTGGCTTTGTATCTTTTTTGGTTTTCTAAACCATCGGGCAGGCTGTAGAGAAACTGACGCTGGTTACTATAGCTTACTATGGGGGTTGGCAGAAGTTTATCTTACTCGCAGTCAATAATGTACAACAGTAAGTAAAGCTTGAGCAAGCTGGCGGGCGTTTAAGCAAGATAGACCCACGGCTCACTGTTACCTAATCGCCCATACAGTCCGCTTAAAACAAGTCTATATCGTCGATTCACCTTAAATTACATAGCGTTTAACCGGCCAAATCATTCATATTGACAATCGGTAGCATCACTGCCATGACGATAATCATCACCACCACGCCCATCAATACCAGCATCAACGGCTCAAGTAATGACAGTAACGTACTGATAAAGTTGGTGGCTTCGGCCTCTTGCATATTGGCCGCTCGACTGAGCATGTTTTCCAGCTCGCCTGAGTTTTCGCCGCTTTTGATCATCTGCACCATCATCGGCGGAAAATAGGAGGATTTTTCTAACTGCGTAGAGAGGCTGGCGCCTTCTGTGACTCGATCGGCTGCACTCACAATGGTTTGTTTGATATGTAAGTTGGTCGTCACCGCCGCACCGATATGTAGGGCTTCAATCAGCGGCACCCCTGAGCGCACCAATATCGCCAAAGTACTGGCAAAGCGCGCGGCATTGAGTCCCTTAGACAAGCGCGCCAATATCGGTAGCTTGAGTACCAGACTGTCAATGGCCAGCTTGCCCGCTTGCGTTTGGGCAAAGCGATAACACAAAAATGCCAGCGCAGCCAATACCAACAGCATCAGCCACCACCACTGAGTGATAAAATTGGACAGTGTGAGTACGATTTGGGTAATCAGCGGTAGCGCTTGCTCTGATTGCTCAAAGACCTTGACGATTTTTGGCACCACAAAACTCATCAAGCCCATGATTACTCCGACCGCCATCACCATCAGCACAATCGGATAGACCATTGCTCCTTGGATTTTCTTTTGTAAAGCAAAACGGTTTTCGGTGTAATCTGCCAATTGGTTGAGGATCAAATCCAAATGACCAGATTTCTCGCCTGCGGCAATGGTGGCGATATATAGCGGCGGAAAGCTGGCTGCTTGCTGTAGTGCGCGCGCAAGACTCAAGCCTTCTAACACATGCGAGCGCACGGCAAGCATGAGAGATTTGATATGCGTCTTTGGTGATTGTTTGGCGACGGCGGCTAGGGTTTCTTCTAATGGAATACCTGCTGCCAGCAAGACAGACAGCTGACGGGTTAAGAGCGCCAGCTCATAAGCGGAGGGCTTTTTATAGCGGTTTTTATGCTTAGCTTGTCTGTCATTAACGGCACTGACTTCCACGGGCGTCCACTGCTTATCACGCAGCTGCTGGCGTATCTGCCGCGCCGAATCGCCCTCGAGCAGGCCTTTTTGCATACTGCCGCGCTCATCAAGCGCTTTAAAATGATAGGCTGGCATAGCAGCAGATATCCTAAGAAGATCAAATAGAGTGAGTGATAAAATAGCGCTCAAAACCTTAGGGTATGGCTTTGTCGCCTAAAACAGCGGTGTGGAGTCGTTGCTATCCGGCATCAGCCCTTGGAGGAGCAAGACATCTAAATGCTGCTGTTGAAGCTTTTTATCAAAGTCATTGACCTCAGCGATCAGCATTCTCTCGATGCGTTTGTCACTGGCAAACACGCTCAGCCGTGCACAGATGACGGCCAATTGATAAATGCGTTTTTTGCAATAGCCGTCTAGCCCTTGTAGCAGCCGCACCATATGCGGTGTCTCTAAACTGGCGTATTCATAATCCGCCACCACCTCGGGCGCAAGCGCCGTGACGCTATAGCTAATGGACAGATGCGCGCAAAAATAACAACTAAATAAATAGCCGACTACATGGCCGATATAATAGCCTCTATCGTAAGTAAAACTACTCACCCCAAAGTGCCCAAGCACATAGCTATTGAGGCTGCCTTGATCAAAGATAGGCTTGGTGTTTTTGAGCTTACCGATCGTGGCATAGCACAACGGATTACGGCCATCTTGAGTGGTCAGCTGCCACCCTGCTGGCTGCTGCGCGGGCATGTGGCGGACGATATCAGCGATGATGTCGTCGACCACATGTAGCTGCTGCCAAAGGCGCTCAAGCCCATTGGTATCCATCAGCCCGCGTTTATCAAGCTGCTGCGCCAGTAAATATTGCTGGTATTCTACAAACTGTGATTTGAGCGTTTGTACCAAATAAGTCGGACGGGTATTGGCAGGAGCCATATACAAGAGCCGTGTACGCTCATGCTGAGCACGGTACAAGGCCAGACGCTGGACGGCAACGCTGTCCTTATCGGTAGAAGCATCAGTTTGCACCTGTGGTGTGACTGTATGCGCCGTGTCCACAGCGCTATCAACCGTAAACAAGGCCAACAGTGCCGCCTTATCAAAGACCACAGCGCTGTCATCCTCCTGAGTGTCTGTCATGGAATATTGCGCATCACTGACAGTGCCTTGAGGCGCATTACTTGGTTTGTTGCCATTGGCTTCGATAGCGGATTGGCTACCGGCTTGGGCGTTTGGCTTTGCGGTTGGTTCAGTCATAACATACCATCTGCAGCAAAATGAAACATCACCTAGATCTGACTATATGCCTGCTTTATAAGGAAATATAGCACGCTTGTCACAAGCGCTGGCGTCCAGATGACTCAATGTTCCATAGTACCTGAACATCGACGTATTGTCAGCCGTCCATCAGCAAAATACCCACCGCCGCACGCGGCTTAAAATACCTAGACTAAACAAAATACCTAGCCAGATAAACGCGGAATCACGTCATGCGCTAACCGTGATACTGCTGGCGATAGGCTTTGGGCGAGACGCCGTAAACGCGCTTGAATGCTTGGCTAAAGGTCGAATCCGACGCATAGCCGACCAGCTCACTGATACGGCTGATGCTGTTTTGTTGCAACCGCAAGTAGCGCGCTGCCAAACGCAAGCGATAATCAATCAGATACGTTAGCGGCGGCATACCGACTATGTCTTTAAAGCGCTGCGCAAAGCTTGAGCGCGACATCCCCGCGACCTCTGCCAGCTTATGTATCGTCCAGCTTTTGCTTGGAGCTTCATGCATGGCGGCCAAGGCTTTGGTCAAAAACGGATCTTTCATGGCCTTTAGCCAATTCTCAGTGGCTTCAGGCAGGCTTTCGATATAGACGCGCAAACACTCAATCATCATGATACTCGCCCAGTGATTGATGACTGCAGTCTTACCCATACGCTCGCGCTCAGCTTCCAAGGTCAGCAGCTTAATCTCCACATCAATGACCTCAAACCTGCCATCGGACTCTTCATTGATTTCGGGCAAAATCGATGGCAGGACAGACAATAAAGGCCGTATCATCTCTTTGTCATACTTACACTCAATCAAAATCAGAGACGAATGAGACTCGCCGTCACCTTTGACATCTAGCGTCTGCGCTTTGCAGCTATTGAGCATCTCATCTAGCGGCTGGGCGGCATCACCATCATACGCTAGCGCATAGCTTGTGTGCTGATGGGTATTGGGAATCATGATAATATCGCCTGCATGTACCTCTCGTCGATCATTGCCAACATCGATACAAAAACTGCCAGACATCACCAAGTAAAATAAAATAGTGTCTTTTCTCGTCAATGAATAAGACCAATTACCGACGCAATTTAGCCGATAGTATTTGGTTTCAAACAAATGCACATTTTGTAGCAATACGCTTAGAGCGTCCATCTGTCGTTCCTCAGTGATTATGAGCAGTGTCCAAACCTAGCAAAATAAACTATCTCATAGAGATGACACAAGTCAAATATCCGCTCGTGGACTCTGGTTAAAAATATACATACGTTAGACACATAGACCAAACTCGAGGCGCGCCAGTACTGCCCGCACTTATGTGTTTGGCAAATGGCACCTAAATCAAACGATAGAATGACAAATGTGAGCGCCAAGCATCAGATCGCGGTATAAACACGCAGGCACAAAAAAACGCCGGCCAAAACCAGTGTCATTATTTATGAGCATCAAAAGATAAATATAAAGAGTGACGACAGGGAAGTCTGATAAAGAAACAGAAAAAAGGTGCAGCAATAGAGCCAAAGCGGATGCTGACAGATAAAGAGAGGAAAAGAAAAATTGGGGCGACTGATGGGACTCGAACCCACGACAACCGAGATCACAACCCGGGGCTCTACCAACTGAGCTACAACCGCCATAATATGGCCAAGGAAGGCAAGATGTGCAGGCTAAATGGCGCGCCTGGCAGGATTCGAACCTGCGACCACCTACTTAGAAGGCAGGTGCTCTATCCAACTGAGCTACAGGCGCTCTTAAGGGCTTTTTATATATCTGATTAAGATTACAATACTATTGTAGTATAAACTCAATCATTATACATAAAAAAAAGCCTGTAAGGCTCTTAAATAAATAGATGGTCGGAGTGATAGGATTCGAACCTACGACCCTCTGGTCCCAAACCAGATGCGCTACCAAACTGCGCCACACTCCGATATTTCTATTTTTACGATAGTTTTGTCAAGTAACTTGTCGTTGGCAAGGCCGCTAACTTGTTAATGTTCATCGCTATCGAGGTGCACATATTAAGGGGTAAAGCCGATTGTGTCAACACCTATTTTTGATAAATTTAAAAGAATTATTAAATTACCGCAAAAACGCATGTTTTTATAAAAAAGGCCACAATCAACGCCTTAATATCCGTTAATATCGATAATACCTACTCATCGACAGGGGCATTATACTATATTTTCTCAAGGAAACAAGTCACTGCCCTTATTTATCGTGCCTGTGTTGACGTTAAAGGGTATTAGCCATAGCGTGGCATGATCTGGCACCTTGCTGGCGAGCGCTTCTGTGATAGGCAGCTGGCGAAGCCTCGTCGGTTGCCGCGTGTCATCTTGTACAGGATACACCAGCCAAGCCTGCGGCGCTTGATAAGCCTGCGCATAGCTGGCCAATTGATAAGCATCGCTGGGGCTGATAGCAGCAGCATTTGCTAGCGCTTTCCATTTGATATCGATTACATGACTATAGCAGCGTGCCGTGTTAGTGACCGTCTTTGCCTTGTGATGCGTATGAATTGAGTTGTCATTGTCATTATCATTGTCAGGCGGCGTTTGATAGATCAACAAATCAGGGCGGATAGACAAACAAGCTCGCCCCTCCTCGTCATTTAACCAAACCCGCTGCGCCTGAAACAGCGGCTGATATCTCGTACTGACGCGCCGAAACAGGGCGGCAATACGTAAGCTGGCCCACTGCTCAAAGGCTTGGTTCATATCTAGCAGCAGGCACAAACGTAGTGATGATGGCCGCTGTGTTGTTACAGGTGGCGCGATACCATTTGCCCCAGCGACACTCGACTGGCGCAGTAGCCAATACGCCATCTCTAATAGCTGCTGCGCACCTTGCACGGCGGCCACGCGCAGTGGTTGCATAGCAAGCTGGCGTTTGGCTTGCTGATAGACCGTCGCCAACTGCGTCAGCTCATGAGCATGTAGCGCCGAGACCCGCTGCCATGTCGTCGACAACTGAGCGCCGATGCGACGAAAACGCACGGAGGTCTGTAGTAATGGGCCAAGTTGCTCTAAAGCACTTTTGATCAGCCGATTGGCTAGCATCTCTTGGCTGAGCACACTGCGCTCACACACGAACTTATGAGGCTGCAGCAGGTTGCGCTGCAGTTGCTCTTTTATCACGAGGCGACCTTGCAATGAGGTTTGGTTATCGATTTGTGTTTGATAGTGCTTGGTGGGTGAGTGCTGCGTCAGTCCTTGCAAAAACTGCTGAATGAGCCAATCTGACAATGGCAAAGCGTTGATCGGTAAGGGTGCAGCGTGGCGACCAAACTGCCCAAGGTGTTTGCTATTTGGCAGTGTCTGCGGTGATGAGTCGTTGCTGGCGATCAAATCTGCCAGCATCCCCTGCACCCAAAGCCGAGTGCGGCTGATAGCGCTTTTCTGCTCTGATGGCGACTGACGCTGAGGCGGTGTATTTGTCGCTGCCATCCGTTTGGGTAATATCTCAAGCACCATGCTACTTGGCAGGTGCATAATACCGATATAGTGACCAACCTGAAGCTGCCACTGGCCCCGCTTGCGCTTGATGCCAAATACCGCAAACTCTTGCGCCAGTAGCCACTCAAAATCAGTCACGTACGCAAAGTCGCGCGCGGTCAGCCGCTGATGCTCAAACACTGTCATAATGCCTGTCTGAGAAGCAGCTGGCCGCCGCAGCTCAGGATTACCAGCGGTATGAAGGTTGCTATCGTTATGGAGCACAGTCATCAGTATAACCGCTGATAGATAGCCGCCTGCGCAAACGCGCCTGCACCTGCTATAAGATCTGCATTTATCCTATAGCGCCCTGCCCCTAGAGCCGAGTGCGGCTGACCAAAAAACGAATCATGGCCCAAATAGCCAGCAGCGCTGTCGTTTTGAGTCGCCGTCTGTGTAGGCCGGCTACCTGCCAGCAGCGCTTGGCTGTCTTGTATAAACTGCATCGCTAGCGGCTGCTCGTCATCTTGAAAGATATATTGTAGCACCGCCACTTGCCCACCTGCAGCTTGCGCTAATTGTGGAATGATTTGCTCGGCCAGTGCGCGTTGTAAGTGCTCCAGACTCTCTATCGCCCATAAAAACGCATGGCCCAACTGCGCTTCGCTGCCAAGCGTTTGCGTGATGCGCTGATTGAGGCCGCTGAGTAGTTTGCCGAGCGCTATCGTGGCAGCAGACTCAGCGCGGTCTGCGCTGTGGCCTGTCTCGATACTTGGTAGCAGCTCAGGCTGTGGCGGACAATCGACAAATCGGAAGCGCCGACGCAGCGCCATATCTAGCGGGGCTAAAGAATGATCTTGCGTGTTCATGGTGGCATAAATATCGACATTGGCCGGAATACTAAAAGTACGGCCAGAATACGCCAGCTTTACCGTCATCGCATTGGCCATGCCAGTGCGTTTATCTGGCTCAATTAAGCTTAGCAGCTCACCAAAGACCCGTGATACGTTGGCACGGTTGATCTCATCGATCAGCATAGCATAGCGCTGTTTGGGGTCGCGAGCGGCGCGCTGACACAACAACAAAAACGCGCCATCTTGAATGCCATACTGCATCTGTCGGCCTTCGGCATTGGTGGCAGTATTGGCAGATGTCATAACGGGGCGAATCCCTTCGACAAACTCTTCATAGCCGTAGGCTTGGTGAAAGCTCACCATACTAAAGCGCTGCTGGCTAAAGGCTTGCTGGCGCGCGCTATTGTCGTGCTGCGCTTGCTCAAATTCGGCTAGCTGCTGTGATAAACCCTCTAGCAAGTCGATGCTATCAGGCAGCAAATACCACGCACCGCTCTCATCCTTATCAAAATACGCTTGACTAGCGCGGTTATCACAGCTGACCGTCCGCGAGTCAGCAGGACTGTGGCGACGCAGCGCCAACCAAGCGGTGCTGCTTAAGTTTTTGTCGCGGGCATTTTTGGCCGCCTTTACCACAAAAAAAGGATGGGCGACAATCTCTGGTACTTTTAGTAAGTCCTGCTGCGACTTGCGCATCTGCAAAAATATCAAGCACAGCACCTCGCGCCAGCTCAATTTCTGTAACAGCTGGGCCAATAGCGCCTCATCATCTGCGGTGGGCAGATCGTCGGTGTATTGCTGGGCGATTTGTAGCAATCGATAAGTCTTACCGGTACCAGCGACGCCCGTGTAGATGATATTGACTGGTTGGTGAGAGCGGCTTGGTTGAGTGAGCAAGACATCAGACATAACATTATCCAGCAGAGCAAAAGTGTATAAACATGAAACAAGCAATAGGCGGGCTGATTATAACAAGGAAAATGGCGACGTTAGGGCGGTCTGCTCGTTACCTTACTATCATTTTGTAAGCGCAGCAGTTCATGCTAATAATAGTAGGCAGAACGCGGTTAATGTACCATAGTAGTGGTGACGACTTGGCAGCTAATAGGCGCTTCGTCGTTATTGATGAGGTTTCATCATACGCAATGTCACCTTTAACCTATCTATATACTATATAAAGGATTTTTGTATGTCAGGATTATTAAAAAAACTCCCTACCAAGCTGACCAATAAATTGCCAGCCAAAGTAGCTGACAGCACAAGATCGCCAGTCGAACCACCAAACAGCACGCTCAAGCCCGTCAGTAACCAATTTACCAAGCTATTGTCAGTGACCAAATACTTACCGGCCAGCGCCCGCTCCAGTATTTTATCCAAGGCTTTTGGTAAAGTAGTGCCCTATGTCGGCACCACGGGCGTCTACTATGAGACGGTTGAGCCAAACCAAGTGGCGGTCAGCTTAAACAACACCAAAGCCGTGCAAAACCATATCGGCTCTATCCACGCCGTTGCCATCACCCTACTGGCCGAAACAGCCACGGGGTTTATTTTGGGTCTGAACCTGCCCTCTGACCGTATCCTGCTGATTAAATCTTACTCGGTAGATTTTTATCGCCCCATCAAAAAAGGTCAGATCGCCGCTATCGCCACCTTGTCGGATGAGCAGCGCTTGACCATCCTCAATACCCCAAAAGGCGAGATGGTCATCCCTTGCGTCATTCATGATCGCGAGTCTGATAGCGAGCGCGACCCTATCGTGGTCGAGATGAGATGGGCTTGGATACCCAAGTCAGAGCTAGAAGCCAGACGTCAAGGCAAAGCGAATGCGCAAACAGCAGCAGGTGATGACGCAGCATTGGCAGGTGCGCTTGACGACCAGACCAATGACGCTCAACCCGCTTCACAACTAAACGATACACCCTCTGCACAAGACTTGTCTGCCGCCACTACAGATATGGCCAAAAGCACATAGATTGCGTGATCAAATCAAAAAACCAACAACAAGGAGACAATGATGTCCAAACTTATCCATACATTGACAGCCCCTTTATCTAAGGTACTACTAGCCAGCGCCTGCGCGTTGGGGCTTAGCATGACAGCCACGGCCGCTCCAGCAAATGCCAGCCAACATGCCACACTTAGCAAATCCAGCCCTGTATTTTTGGGAGAAGGTGGCAGCTATCCTTTTTCTGAAGCGGTGCGGGTCGGCGATACACTATATATGTCAGGCCAGATCGGCTTTAAAGACGGCAAGCTGGTCAAAGGCGGCGTCAAAGCCGAAACCAAGCAAGCGCTAGACAACATTCACGCCACGCTCCTAAAGTATGGCTACCAAAAGTCAGATGTGGTCAAATGCATGGCGATGCTGACCGACATGGATGACTTTGCTGACTTTAATGACGTCTACAAAGCCACGATGGCCAAGCCTTATCCGGTGCGCTCAGCCTTTGGCGTCTCAGAGCTGGCGGCGGGCGCAAGCGTCGAGGTTGAATGTATCGCTGTCAAATAATCGCGGTGTTCACTATTGCGGTATTCACTATCAATGTGCCACTGCATACCAGTCATTACCAATAGAGCACGACCAAATAACTGGCTTTGATAGTCAGTTATTTTTTTGCCGTTTATATGCTAGGCATCCTTATAAACCGCCTATCAATTTAAAAGCGGTTCATCATTTAGCGCGCTTTCTTTGGTCACGCGCAGCACTTCCTCTAACGTCGTCCGACCTGCTATCACTTTGTGCAGTCCATCAGCGCGAATCGACGATGTTTTTTGGCGAGCGTAGGCTTCTAGCTCATACTCAGCGGTGTTGCTATGAATCATACGGCGCAGCGTATCATCGATGGGCACCACCTCATATATGGCAGTACGACCTTTAAAGCCTGTCTGGTTACATTTGTCGCAGCCGACGGGTTTGGGGAGTTTGATAAAGGTGTCTGTCGCTTGTGCGCCTGATGGCCCCGATGTCAGATCAATCTCGGTAAATAGCTTGGCCTGCTCACTATCTGCAGCTTGCCAGCCATGACAGTGCGGGCACAAGGTGCGCACCAAACGCTGGGCGACGACCCCTATCAGTGATGACGATAATAAAAATGGCTCAACCCCCATGTCTTGTAAGCGGGTGACAGCCCCTATAGCGGTGTTGGTATGTAGCGTCGATAATACCAAATGTCCGGTAAGCGATGCCTGTACAGCAATTTCTGCGGTTTCTAAATCGCGAATCTCACCGACCATCACCACGTCTGGATCTTGTCGTAACATCGCGCGCAGACTCTTGGCAAAGGTCATATCGACTTTATTATTCACCTGCGTCTGGCCGATGCCATCGAGCTGAAATTCTATCGGGTCCTCAGCGGTCAAGATATTGCGAGTCTGATCATTTAGGTCAGTCAATGCCGAGTATAAAGTAGTGGTCTTACCAGACCCTGTCGGCCCAGTCACCAAGATGATACCGTGCGGGCGATGGATAAGGCGCTTAAGCTCACTATAGTCGCTGTCAGACAAACCCAGATAGGTCATGTTTAAGCGGCCTGCTTGCTTATCGAGCAGTCGCATCACCACCCGCTCGCCAAAACTAGAGGGCAGCGTCGACACCCGCACATCGACCTCACGCCCTGCTAGACGCAAGCTGATACGGCCATCCTGTGGTACGCGTTTTTCGGCTATATCGAGTTTGGCCATCACCTTAATACGCGAGACCAAGAGCGGCGCTAACTGACGTTTTGGGCTAATGATTTCTTTTAGCTCGCCATCGACGCGAAAACGCACGACCAAGCGTTTTTCAAAGGTTTCGATATGAATATCAGACGCATTGAGACGGATGGCCTCGGACAGTAGCGCGTTAATCAGGCGGATGATGGGGGCATCGTCTTGCTGATCCATCAGGTCTTCTGTCTCAGGCACGCTATCTGCCAAGCTATCGAGATCCGGATGGTCTTCAAGTCCTGCAGCAATGTGCTGTGACTCGCCCGTATTGCCTGCATAAGCGGCGTTTAGGCGTTTTTCAAACTCATCGGCGCTGACACTGTCATAGGTTGGCACACCGCGTACACCTTGCTGGTGTAAAAACCGCACCGCTTCATTAATCGCCGATAGCGGTGTGGCCTTGGTCAGTACCAGCGTCGCCGGCAGCTCAGGGTCTATCGCAAGGATGACCAAAACCTGATGGCGTTTGGCAAAACTATAAGGCAATTGCATCATAAAAACGACCTGATAACTAAGAATAACTGCGGTATGAGCAGCAGATGATGACAGCAGAGGTATGGGTAAATCGACTCTCTCTAAAATGGCATAGCTCTCTTGACTATATAGCATAGCGCGATAGCGCGGCTCAGCGCCGCACCGCCTTAGTCCAAAAAGACTGACTGTAAACCTGCATGAGTTTGGTATAATAGCATTTTGTGTCAGATGCGTATTAGTTTATCTGCAAGACGCGCGCCCCTATCGCTTGGTGTCAATTGCGCCATCTAACGCGCCAAGTACACAGAGGATTTTTATTTTGTCGATAGTGCGCTATTATCAGTTTGAGACTTGTCTGATAAGCGGTGCACGTTTGCACTAAGACACACCCTTTCATATTTGATGTCTATTTATTAGGCCATCTTTCCGCCCGTTATTAGGATTTGAGTTATGTCAGAAAACGCCCATCCCACTCCCACGCCGCTACTATCAGACACCTTTAACGTCGGTAGTCGTACCTTTTCTTCTCGGTTATTGGTCGGGACGGGGAAATATAAAGACATGGCGCAGACAGGTGAGGCCATCGGCGCGTCGGAGGCAGAGATTGTCACCGTCGCCATTCGCCGTACCAATATTGGGCAAAATAACGATGAGCCCAATTTGCTCGACGTCATCTCTCCAGACAAATATACTATTTTGCCAAATACTGCTGGTTGTTTTGATGCCGAAACGGCGGTTCGTACCTGTAAGCTTGCTCGCGAGCTGCTCGGCGGGCACAATCTGGTCAAGCTTGAGGTGTTGGGCGATGAAAAAACCCTCTACCCTAACGTCATGGAAACGTTAAAAGCGGCCAAAGTCTTGATAGACGATGGGTTTGAGGTGATGGTATATACATCTGATGATCCTATCGTCGCCCAAGAGCTTGAGAGTATGGGCTGCGTGGCGATTATGCCGCTCGGTAGCTTGATTGGCTCTGGACTTGGCCTGCTCAATCGCCATACCCTCAGCCTAATCATCGAAAACGCCAACGTACCCGTCTTGGTCGATGCAGGCGTCGGCACCGCTTCGGATGCAGCGATTGCCATGGAGCTTGGCTGCGATGGGGTCTTGATGAACTCTGCCATTGCCAATGCGCAAAACCCAGTCTTGATGGCACAAGCCATGAAGCACGCTATCTGGGCTGGGCGTGAGGCGTTTTTGGCGGGCCGTATGCCGATGCGCAAAATGGCAGCCGCCAGCTCGCCGCAGACAGGCTACTTTTTTCAGTAAGCGCTTTTGCTAGTAGCTCAGCGGACACCTGATCGTGTGGCGCCAGATACGACGCCACCATCATGGGTCTTTTTTCCAACATCATAAAAGGATTTATTATGCGACTTCTCACCGCAGTCGATCAATTATTTTTACTTCTTGAGTCGCGTAAACAGCCCATGCACGTTGGCGGCTTATTTTTATTTGAATTACCAAAAGCGGCGGATAGCGATTTTGTCTATCAGTTGGTAAAACAAATGCAAGAATCCGACGTGCCGCCAAGCTTTCCTTTTAACCAAGTGCTAGAGCATCTGATCTTCTGGAAAAAAGACAAAAACTTCGATGTGGAGCATCATCTGCATCATGTCGCGCTGCCAAACCCTGCGCGGATTCGCGAGTTGCTGATGTATGTGTCAAGGGAGCACGGACGGCTGCTAGATCGCGCCATGCCGCTATGGGAATGCCACGTGATAGAAGGCATCCAGCCCGAAACTGAGGGCGGTGCTGAGCGATTTGCGCTGTATTTTAAAATCCATCACTCATTGGTCGATGGTATTGCAGCCATGCGTTTGGTACAAAAATCCCTATCGCAGTCCGCCACCGAGCCTGTCACCCTACCTGTGTGGTCACTGATGGCGCGCCACCGCAACCAAGTCAACGCCATACTGCCCAAAGAGCGCTCCGTGCGGCGCATTATCAAAGAGCAAATCTCTACCATCAAGCCGGTGTTTACTGAGCTGCTGGACAACCTCAAAAACCATGGCGACGAAGGCTATGTCGGCACCTTTGATGCACCGATGAGCATCTTAAACAAACGTATCTCCGCCTCTCGTCGTATCGCTGCGCAGTCTTATGATATCGAACGCTTTAACGATATCGCCGCCCGCCTAAAAATCAGCAAAAACGATGTGGTACTTGCCGTCTGTTCAGGGGCCATTCGTCGTTATTTGCTCGCCATGGATGCCCTACCCAGCAAGCCATTGATCGCTTTTGTCCCGATGTCGCTACGTACTGATAATAGCGTCTCAGGTAATCAGCTATCGTTTGTCCTAGCAAACCTCGGCACGCATCTTGATGACCCACTACGCCGCATCGAGCTTATTCACCGCAGCATGAATAACGGCAAACGCCGCTTTCGCCGTATGAATCAAGCCCAAGTGATCAATTACAGCGTGATTGCGTATGCGTGGGAAGGCATCAATCTGGCAACGGGCTTATTCCCCAAAAAACAAGCCTTTAACCTGATTATCTCCAATGTGCCCGGCTCAACCAAACCCTTATACTGGAATGGCGCAAAGCTACAGTCGCTATACCCTGCCTCTATCGTCTTTAATGGTCAAGCGATGAACATCACGCTCGCCAGCTATCTCGATAGAATTGAGTTTGGCATCACTGCCTGTAGTAAGGCGCTACCGCATATACAAGATATGCTGATACTGATCGAAGAAGAGCTGGATTTGCTAGAGGCTACCAGCAAAGAGCTTGAGTTTCAAGGCATCACGGTCAAGGACAAGCGTGATGACCAAAACCCTAAGCACATAAAAAAGCTGGCACCATAATGGTACCAGCTTTTAAGATTTGATCGTTGACGGCGGCTTAAAACACATCGCCCCAAGTCGGTACCACCACTTGCATCAATGGCTTGAGCAGCTTGACGTTACAAGCAAAGATAGAGCCTGATGTCATCGAGTTGTGCGCGCCAGTATGATCGACGACCACGCCGCGTGCTTCGGTGACAATCAGCTCACCAGCAGCAATATCCCACGGCTTGATAGACATCTCAAAATAACCATCAAAACGACCTGCCGCCACATAGCACAGATCCAGCGCAGCTGAACCTAAACGGCGAACTTGTCCGCCAGCTTCAGAGATTTTTTGTAGGCTTTCAAAGTGCTGCTTGGCATAAGAGATGACTTCGCCATTGCGTTTGCGCTCAAGCGGATGACCGGTGGTAAACAGCCCACCGTCGATGACTTTACGCTCACTGACATTGATACGGCGTTGGTTGAGACGCGCGCCTTTGCCGCGGCTGGCAGAAAACATCTCGTCACGCACAGGATCATAAATCACGCCGTGCTCGGTCACACCTTTATACTGCACGGCAATAGAGACACAAAACTGCGGCACGCCATGGACAAAGTTTTTGGTGCCGTCCAGTGGATCGATAATCCAGCACCAGTCGGCATCTTCGCCGCGGCCTTCTTGCATACCAAACTCTTCACCCAAAAACGAATGGTTTGGGTAGCTGGCTTTTAGTGTCTCAATCGTCAGCTCTTCACTAAAACGATCAATACGGGTGACCAGTCCATCAAGCCCTTTTGACTCGATATCTAGCTCGATTTTGTGACGGTTTTGATGCGCGTATAAAATCTCTTTACCGACTTTTTCAGCAGCACGTGCTGCGATGACGACCATGGGTTCCATAGATAACCTATTTGCTTGATGAATGAATACTACTTAAGAGATAACACTGATAAAATGTACAAAAAATAAAGCCGACTTAAAACTAAGTCCTATCAACCTAACAAAAACCCTAGCCGCCAAGCAAACCAAATAAATGATTGCTAGTCGTTGCACCGCCCAAGTTGTCAAATAATTCACACCTACGGCAAGTAGGCGAGGTTTAAGCAAAAAACCTATAAGCTTTATTTTTTACTCTGCTATTTTAGCAATTTTTTATGAATGATAGGGTTTTATTTTAGCAGTTGCTTGAGCTGACTGACCACACCTGCAACATCCAGACCACAGTCGGCCATTTGCTCTGCGGGTGCGCCGTGCGCGATAAAACGATCCGGAATACCGATATTGCAAATGGCTGGGCGATGGTGCTTAAAGGTCGCCGACTCATTGAGCAAGTATTCATTGACTGCACTGCCCGCGCCGCCCATCAGCATGTGCTCCTCTAGGGTGGCGATATGGGTGATGCCGTTTGCCAGTATCTCTTCTAACAATACGGTATCTAGTGGCTTCACCCAGCGCATATTGACCACATGTACCTGACAGTGCAACTGCTGAGCGATATCTTGGGCGGCCGAATCAGCGGCGGCGACCATGCTACCAAACGCCAGTAGCGCCAGCTTGAGGGGGGCGTCATCTCGTCCTACTACCGACTCAATCATCGCCTTACCGATGTAATAGGTCTGCGCGGGGCGCTCGATGGCAGCACCTGTACCGACGCCGCGCGGATAACGAACAGCCGTACAGCCTTGATACTCATAGCAAGTATTTAATAAATGGTAGCACTCGTTTTCATCTTTTGGCGCAGCGATTAGCATGTTGGGTACGCAGCGTAAAAAAGCAAAATCAAACACCCCCGCATGGGTCGCGCCGTCCTCGCCCACCAATCCTGCGCGATCGATGGCAAACGTGACATCAAGATCTTGCAAAGCCACATCATGAATCAACTGATCGTAGCCGCGCTGCAAAAACGTCGAGTATATCGCCACGATGGGTTTGACGCCTTGCGTTGCCATACCAGCAGCCAGTGTGACGGCATGCTGCTCAGCAATCGCCACATCAAAAAACCGCTCTGGGAACTGACGGGCAAAGTCGGTCATGCCTGAGCCTTCTTCCATCGCTGGCGTAATGGCGAGCAATTTGTCATCTTCATGCGCTTTGTCACACAAAAACTGGCCAAATACTTGCGAGTACTTTAGCGCAGGCTGCGATTTTTTAGCAGCAGGCGGCGTATCATGCGGCTGCTCATCTAATAGCTTACCAATGGCATGATAGCCAACTGGGTCTAGCTCTGCAGGCGCAAAGCCTTTGCCTTTCGTGGTATAGACATGTACCAGCACGGGGCCTTTGACTTGTTTTGCTAATGACAAGACGCGCAGTAGCTCAGGTATATTGTGACCATCAAAGGGGCCAAAGTAGGTAAAGCCAATGGCTTTGAATAAATTGTCCTCGAGCTGCGGCACATCGCGCATCTCTTTGTGGCGTTTGCGCCGATCAAACCCCTGCATGTCAGGGCGCTGACAGACGATAGGCTGGCCGGTATCAGAAATATCTACTTGATACCCCGACTCCCATAGCATGGCCAAATGCCGCGAAAACCCGCCAATCGAGCAAGATATCGACATGTCATTGTCATTTAAAATCACCAACAAGTCGGCATCTTGCTGCACCGCGTCGTTCATGGCTTCAAACGCCATGCCGCCTGTCATCGCCCCATCGCCGATGATACAAGCGACTGTCTGCGGCAGCCCCTGATACCGCAGCGCCAGACTCATGCCGAGACCCGCTGAGATGGAGGTCGATGAATGACCAACACCAAAGGTATCGTACACAGACTCAGCGCGCTCAGGAAACGCGGTCAACCCATCTTTTGCACGGATACTGCCCAGCTGATCGCGGCGACCCGTCAGCACTTTATGAGCGTAGGCTTGATGCCCCACATCCCAAACGATTTGATCGTGCGGCGCATCTAGCAAGTAATGCAGGACAATGGTCAGCTCGACCACGCCTAGGTTGGCACCAAAGTGTCCGCCACTTTGACCGGCCGAATACAACAAAAAAAGGCGCAGCTCATCGGCTAACGCAATCAGCTGAGCGCTACTAAAGGCATTTAAATCAGCAGGCGTATCGATACTATCGAGCAGCGGCGTCTGCGGGCGCACACGTGGGATCGCCGTATAAGTCTGCTGCAGACTGGGCAGCTGAACCGCAGACGTAGTGGCTGACGCAGATACGGACTGAGACTGTGGGGAATAAGGTGACTGCTGCATAAACCGTACGATACCTACCAATCTGCTGACAAAACGTGCTTTAGGGTATAAAAAAAAAGATAGCCAAGCGACGTCAATAATATCTACATCATTATTGATGTAACAAGCCATATAGTTATTTATGTAACGCCGGCATAAAGTTCATCATGCGGCGTCTCACAGCAAGCACGCGAGCATAATATATAGCGCGGCGCGGCTTGGGATGAGTATTATGCCTTATTATCAGACATCAATACCGAATGTTCGTGACGACATAGTAATGTAAGGGTAAAGACTTGTCACTGTATCCGTCAAAATAGTATGGCATAATAGCATTTTTTTTTAATTGTCGCTTTAATCATCGTGCGCCGTCTGTGAACTTTGTGTGTTTTTACCATAAAGCGCAAAACCATGCTATCGTCATGAGCAGGTGATCGCGTTTTTACAGACTCTACTGCCACCACCACCGGCTTATGCAGGACAGTAATGTCATATCAATTTATTACCAGTGCCAAACTACCGACTCGTCATGGCGAGTTTGATATTCATGTTTTTGAAAACGACGACGGCCAAGAGCATGTGATGCTGACCGTTGGTCTGGCTGCGTGTGAGCAAGTAGCGGCTGATGAGACGGCAGACAACACCCACGTGCCGAGCACAGCGCATGCAGCCTCAGAGCCGCCGGTGCCCTTGGTACGTATCCATTCTGAATGCCTTACTGGCGATGCCTTTAGCTCACTAAAATGTGACTGTGGCCCGCAGCTCAATACCGCCATGCAAGCCATCCAAGAGGCAGGCTGCGGCGCTATTTTGTACTTGCGCCAAGAGGGCCGCGGTATTGGCCTGACCAACAAAATCCGCGCCTATGCCCTACAAGACCAGGGCCATGATACGCTAGATGCCAATTTAATGTTAGGCTTACCTGCTGATGCGCGCATTTATGATATGTGTGGCCCCATGCTCGCCCATGTCGGCGTCGATGCGGTACGGCTCATCACCAACAACCCAGATAAAGTCGCCTATTTGACCGAACACGGTGTCAATGTGGTGGAGCGTGTGCCTCTGCTGGTGGGTGTCAACGATATGAATGCGGATTACCTCGCCACCAAACGCGACCGCATGGGGCATTTGCTCGACAAAGACTTTAATACTGCCATACACCTAAATAAATAGATATGTTATGAGTATTCCAGATACAGCTAATACCAATATAGACCAAAACGTCATAGACAAAAACGGCGCTCAGGCACAAGCAGATGCGGTAAACCCTGCCATACCAAACGATAACGACGTCGCTCGCGTCCGCGCGTTTTTGGTCGATTTGCAAGCACGTATTTGCCAAGCGCTCGAAGTACAAGAGCGTGACGGCGGCGGTAATGCCACCTTTGTCCCCGATGATTGGCAGCGCCCAGAAGGCGGCGGCGGCCGCTCTTGTGTCTTAGCGGACGGTGAGGTGATCGAAAAAGCAGGCGTGATGTTTAGCCACATTCACGTGCACAACCTGCCAGCCTCAGCGACCGCGCGCCATCCTAATATTGCTGGTCGCCGTGCACAAGCCATGGGCGTGTCCCTCGTCGTTCATCCCAAAAACCCAAACGTCCCTACCAGCCATGCAAACGTGCGCTTATTCGTCGCCGAAGCAGAAGGCGAAGCGCCGATTTGGTGGTTTGGTGGCGGATTTGATTTGACACCGTTTTATCCTGTGCTAGCGGACTGCGTCCACTGGCATCAGGTCTGCCATGATTTGTGCGCGCCGTTTGGCGACAGCGTTTATCCTGACTTCAAACAGTGGTGCGATGAGTATTTTCATCTGCGTCATCGCAATGAGCAGCGCGGCATTGGCGGGTTGTTTTATGACGATGTCAATACCGAGAGCCGCGGCTGGGACTTTGAGACGTGTTTTGACTTTATGAAAGCAGTAGGCAATGGCTATCTTGATGGTATTTTGCCTATTTTTGAGCAGCGTAAAGCCGCCCCTTATACCGACGAGCAGCGTCAGTTTCAGCTGTATCGGCGCGGCCGCTATGTCGAGTACAACCTCGTCTATGATCGCGGCACTCTCTTTGGGCTACAAAGTAATGGCCGCATCGAGTCTATCTTAGTGAGTATGCCGCCGCTTGCCAGCTGGCATTACCGCTTTGAGCCAGAGCCTGGCTCGCCTGAGTTTGAGCTGACAGATTATTATTTGAAGCCGCGTGATTGGTTGACTTTATAGCTTTTGACGATACAATGAACGCTACTTTTACCGACAAGTGTTTTATACACTACTTATGGTACAGTTTATAGCGCGATGCTATTGACAGTAGATATGGTAATCAGCAATATCGTCCGCTATACGTGAAGACTCACTTTTAGGTCAGCTTTTATAGCTGACCTTTATCGTTACAGACCCTTTATCACCGATCAATTACACAAATACTCTACACAACTCATCGCTGCACCCTATATATTTAGGGCAATAAGTATAAAAAAATAAGGGTGCTTTTATCATACTTTTAATTTGTACTACTTTTTAGTTGAGAATCACCCTTTAACAACAGCCACTATTTAGGCAAAGCATGAGATAATGCGCCTAACTTAATAGCCATTAAATAAGGAAGTTTGCATATGCTATCCCTTCACCGCAAAACCCCAATAAAATCTATCTTTGGCATCGCTTTGATGTCTGCTGCTCTAGGCCTAACTGCTTGTAGCACCTCTGTGGACCCTGATGTCAAAGCACGTCAAGACAGCATGAAAAGCTGGGGCGATGCGATGGGCATCATGGGCGATATGGCTGAAGCCCCTGACACCTTTGATGCAGAGATCTTTAAAGAGCAGGCTGCGTTTTTGGCAGAAGATGCCGCCACGCCTTGGAGCCATTTTGAAAACCAAGAAGCCGCAGGTAACGCAACTGAAGCGGTATGGTCAAATGCCGACGGCTTTCGCGCAGAAGCAGAAAAATTCCAACAAGCAACATCTGAGCTAAATGCTGCCGCCCAAACCGCTACTAGCATAGATGATGTCATGCCAGCGTTTGGTCAAGTGGGCCAAAGCTGCAAATCTTGCCACACTGACTTTAGAGTCAAAAACGACTAAGTCCAGAGCAACATCCGTCAAAACCACCTGACACAAAAAACTGCCTTATCTGCTGATTTGGCGGTTTTTTTGTTTGCTATAGGTTTTTTGGTTGCTATATATAAAAGTAGCAATCGGCTTACTTTGCCGCTTGCTGATCGGTAGCAGGGGCTTGCTGCACCTGCATTTTATCCACAATAGCACTGACAGACGGGTCGCTTAAATCTATGGTACGTATTGGGAACGGAATATTGACCCCTGCCGCATCCAGTGCTGTCTTGATCTCGACGATGACTTGATGAATGGAAGCGACTTTATTGGCCTGCGTGCCCTCTTCGATAAACCAGCGTACCGTCAGATCGATAGACGAGCCGCCAAATCCAGTGGCAATCACGCTAGGCTGCGCTTTCGTCGAGACGCTATCGGCCTTATCTAACGCACGTAAAATCTCCGCTTTGGCTTCTTCAATATCATCCTTATAGCCGATACCGACCTCTACCTGCAAGCGGCGCTGCTTATAGGCAGTATTGACCGTCAACGCCGAGGTGTAAAGGTCTGAGTTGGGAATGACCACTTGCCGGCCATCATAGGTTCTAATCGTCGTTGCACGAATCTTAATGTCTTCAACGGTGCCTTCGTAGTCCCCTGAGACGATTTGATCACCGATACGAAACGGTTCTGAGATCAGCAATAAAATACCAGATAATAAGTTTTGGAAGATGTCTTTGAAGGCAAAACCAATCGCCACCGAACCAATACCCAGCGCGCCGATTAATTTGGCTGGTGTAAATCCTGGAATAGCAACAACCATAGCGATCATAAAGCCAATAAACAGAATAAGCGCCCCACCTATGCGCTGAAACACCTTCACCAAGTTTTGATGACGCACGCGCGCGCCTAAGGTTTTATGCACGACTTTTTTGAAAATAATCGACAACAGCCAAAAAATCCCCAACACAATGAGCGCCGCCACAAAATATGGAATGCGCTCAATAAAGCCACTTGCTAAGTCTTGCGTGGTATA
This sequence comes from Psychrobacter sp. HII-4, assembly GCF_904846595.1. Taxonomy (NCBI): domain Bacteria; kingdom Pseudomonadati; phylum Pseudomonadota; class Gammaproteobacteria; order Moraxellales; family Moraxellaceae; genus Psychrobacter; species Psychrobacter sp. HII-4. Next base: position 109,801 of record NZ_CAJHBJ010000002.1, read on the forward strand.
GACCACTTGTTGATAGACGGTCACACCATCGGTTAGCGTGTTCGATAGGCGGCTCACGTCAGGGGTGGGCATAAAGGGTTGCTCCTATTGCTGTCTTAGCGCGTGTTTAAATGAATAAATAAATGAACATCTCACTACTGTTTTGCCAGTTATGACATCAAATCAGCTTGTACGATTTCAATCCAGTAGCCATCAACATCTTTGATAAAGGCAATGTTCTTCATACTGCCATCTTCCGGACGTTTTTTAAATTCGACATTGTTTTTGTCAAACCAAGCAACCGCGTCTGTCAAATTTGGCACACTAAAACAAATGTGTCCAAAGCCTTGAGGGTCTTGGTTGCCATCATGATAGCTAAAGTCAGCTTTTGTCTCAGTGCCATAATTATGGGTCAGCTCTAAGATACCGCGCTGACGGAAAGCAAAAATTTCTAAGTCATCACCAGCTGGCAAGTTGTCGCGCTCACTCTCAGTTAGCTTCGCCAAGAAGTACAGATCAAATTCCATATCAGGGAATTTTTTGACCGCCAACAACGTCATACCCAACACGCCAGTATAAAACGCCAATGACTTGGCAGGATCTTTGACGCGTAGCATGGTGTGGTTAAACGTAAAACCTGTCGTTTGCGTAGAGATTGACTGCACACCATCTGCACTGATACTGCTCGCAGGCTGTGCGATGGTCGCTGCATCATCAAGAGAGGTTGAGCTAGACGCTGAATGAGACATAACAATCCTAATATAAAATTAATATAAAAAACAAATGAATCAGCAAGCGAATCACAGCATGGCGATGCGCTTGCTACTTTTATGATAATCAAAAATGCACCAATCTATGATAGGGTTTTGTAAACAAAAAGCGCACCGCTCTGGTGTGAGGGCCGCTTTCGTCAAGTGAGTACAAAACCCCAAGCACAGATCAGTCTTCTAAAAACCGTACCTTACCGGTTTCTAAGTCGTACTCTGCCCCAACGATGAGCAGCTTACCACTCGTCGTCAAGTCCTCTAGGGCTCGGGAGCCATGTTTGAGCTGACTGACAGACATACGCACGTTGGCACTGATAGAGCGATCTAGCAGCTCATCGGCATCGACGTCTTGACCATTGGCAGTCGCCAGCTCGTGCAAATTGTAAACACTTGGACGAATACGATCGACGATAGACTGTAGGTTTGGCGTGTAGTTTTGCTCAGGGTTGATGAGCGCTTCTACGCAAGCGGTCACCGCGCCGCAGTGTGAGTGGCCGAGCACCACCACCAGCTTGGTACCAAATTTTTCGGCAGCAAACTCAATCGAGCCAATCTGTGACGGTGCGACGACATTTCCTGCCACCCGAATCACAAACAAATCCCCTAACCCTTGGTCAAAGACAATCTCAACCGGTACGCGCGCATCTGAGCAGCCCAAGATAATCGCCAACGGGTCTTGATCACTGATAAGCTCTGGACGCCTCTGCATCGCAGGATCTGGGTTGGTGAGGCTGTCAACGTAACGGGCGTTACCTTCTTTTAAAAGCTCAAGCGCTTCTTGACCGGTTTTGGGGCGTATGTCGTTAGGCATGAGAAATCCTTTTTTTTTCGAATGTTAAATGATAGATGGCTGCTCATATATCGCGGATAAAGAAGATGCTGGATATATAGACCAAAAGACGGCCAATGGCAACGAGGTCATGCCGCGCATTTCGGTGTCAGCCATGACATGATTGTATAGGAACACCGACAAAAAAATGCTAAAAACTTTTGTTTTAATGTCGTTAATATCGCTAAAAACGCCACGACCACTATCCCAAAGGCCCTTATGCTCATGGTGAAATACAACCCATTCGACATAAAACTGGCACGTTGTATATCAACATGCTTTATGCCAGCAGGACGGCACCTAGTTTCAGTAGATTAACCACACAAAAGCCGCGCTTAGGATAATACAATCTGCTCAAAAGAAAAATGCCCAAGCACATAAACGCCTTACTATTATACTACCGCAAAAACCATATACCGAGCGCTATCGCCATCCGCGCCATTCGCGCCATCCGATTTGGCTTGCGGGTATGACTCGCGTAACTGATAACGAAGTTGCACTGATTTATAGTAAGGGTTTGTTATAATACGCAGCAACCAGACCATGCTCATGCCAGCCCTTGTCGTGTCTTATACTAAAAAAGTACGGATATTAAAAAAGGTACGGACAGGTAAGAAGCTTAGGAAACAGATTTATGACCCAATCTTTAGCAAACACACATACCAACCCTGCGTCACCAGACAATGTACTGCTACAACTGACTGGCCTACAAAAAACCTACGATCAAACTGAGGTCTTAAAAGACATCAACCTTGATATCCAGCATGGTGAGTTTTTGACCCTGCTTGGGCCGTCTGGTTGCGGCAAAACTACCTTGCTGCGTCTGATTGCAGGGTTTGAGCAACCAAGCGTTGGTAAGATTCAACTCGATGGTATGCAAATGGCAGGTTTGCCCGCTGATAAACGTCCGGTCAATACTGTATTTCAGCAGTACGCTTTATTTCTGCATATGACAGTTGCGCAAAACGTCGCTTATGGCCTAAAGATTAAAAAAGTGCCTAAGGCGGAGATACAAACCCGCGTGCGTGAGATGTTAGCTATGGTGCAGATGGAGCATCTAGCCAATCGCCGTCCGCAAGATCTGTCTGGTGGCCAGCAACAGCGCGTCGCTATTGCCCGCGCCGTTATCAATCGCCCTAAACTATTATTACTTGATGAACCACTCTCCGCCCTCGATCACAAACTGCGCTTGCAGATGCAATCAGAGCTCAAACGCCTGCAGCGCGAGCTTGGCATCACCTTTGTGTTTGTGACTCATGATCAAGAAGAGGCGCTGTCTATGTCGGATCGTATCGCGGTGATGAAAGACGGTAGATTCCAACAAATCGGCACGCCAATCGAGATCTATGAAACCCCTGCCAATTTATTCACCGCCAAGTTCATCGGCGAGGCCAATCTCTTTGAAGCAAAAGTACACGGCGTCTATCCTGATCAGCCTGATCGCAATGGCCAGATCACCAATGGCCGTATCGAAGTTGAGGTCTGTGAAGCGCAGGATCATACAACTGATGCCCCTCATCTACGCAATCTGCGCCGTCCTGATTTTGCCAATGCCGTGCAAGTCGGTGATAGGGTCAACCTCCTACTACGACCTGAGGATCTGCGGATTTATGATCCTAAAGATGAGACGCATACAGGCTTACTAGGCCGTGTGATTGAAAGCAATTATAAAGGTAGCACGCTTGATTCGATCATTGAGCTTGAAAACGGTCATATCATTAAAGCCTCAGAGTTCTTCGATGAAGAAGATCCAAGCTTTGATTACAAAATGCATGAGGCGGTAAAAGTGTCTTGGGTCGATGGTTGGGAGTGGCTATTACCAAATGACACCTCTACTAGCGATGGTACGGCTGATGACGCGGCTTTCAATCATGCAGCCGCTGAAGCGGTGACCGCCGATACTATGAGAGGCTCTAACGCTATGCAAAAGGATATGGACTAATGGCGGGTAGTAGCTTGACTAGTAAAGGCGCTTTTCGCACGGTTACCTTATGGCTGATATGGGGCTGGCTGCTGATATTTGCGCTACTGCCCAATATCTTAGTCATTGCGGTCAGTTTTTTGACACGCGATACGAGCAATTTTATCAGCTTACCTGTCACTATTGACAGCTATCTACGCTTGCTTGACCCGCTGTATTTTGAGGTGTTTGCCCATTCGTTATGGATGGCGGGTATTACTACTGTGCTGTGCTTATTACTCGGTTATCCGTTTGCTTGGCTGGTCTCTCGTGTTCATCTGCGCTGGCAGCCTTTGCTTATGCTGCTGCTGATATTACCGTTTTGGACCAACTCCTTAGTGCGGGTCTATGCGCTCAAGTTGCTACTAGCGACGAATGGCCTTATTAATAAGGCACTACTTGCCATCGGTATCATCGACGCGCCTATCGATATTTTGTACACGCAAGGCGCGGTGATAGCAGGCCTGACGTATTTACTATTCCCGTTTATGGTACTGCCACTATATGCGGTCTTTACCGATTTGCGTCATGATATGCTGCTGGCCTCGCAAGATTTGGGTGCGTCTAAAACCCAGACTTTTTGGCACGTGGTGCTGCCACTGACCACGCCTGGGATTATCTCAGGCGTGCTCCTGGTGCTGCTGCCTGCGATGGGGATGTTTTATGTGGCAGACGTGCTGGGCGGCTCGCGTAACCTGCTCGTTGGCAATATCATCAAAAACCAGTTTTTGGACGCGCGTGATTGGCCCTTTGGGGCGGCAGCAAGCGTGCTATTGACACTGGCGATGGCCGTGCTATTGCTGGCTTATCGTGCCAGTAGCCGCCGCATTGGTAAGACTGATTTTAATGAGGTGGCCTAATGCCTGATAACCAACGCCACATCAAACCGCCAAGCCTCGGCAGTATCGCGGCCAAAGGCTATCTTGGCCTGATTTATGCTTTGCTATATCTGCCCATCATCGTCTTGGTGGTGATGTCATTTAATAAATCAAAAATCGGCTACAACTGGGGCGGCTTTAGCCTCAAATGGTATGAGTCGCTATTCAACAACCAAGCGATGCTCGATGCTTTTTGGCACTCTATCGTCTTAGGACTCATCGCAGCGACTGTCTCTACTTTGATTGGTACTTTGACCGCTATGGCGCTACATCGCTATGATTTTCGCGGTAAAGGGCTATTAAATGGCCTATTGTTTGTACTAATGATGTCGCCTGAGATTGTCTTGGCTATCTCACTACTGGCACTATTTTTATTGATAGGATTACAGCTAGGTTTTGTCTCTTTACTGATAGCGCATATCACTTTTTGCCTGCCCTTTGTGGTTATCACCGTGTTTGCGCGTTTGAGCAGCTTAGATGAGCGGCTAATGGAGGCAGCGCGCGATTTGGGCGCATCTGAGTCGACGATGATACGTACGGTACTGATTCCGGTGATTATGCCAGCGGTAATGGCAGGTTGGTTGCTTGCCTTTACTTTATCACTCGATGATGTGGTGGTGTCGACCTTTGTGACTGGCCCTAGCTATGAGATTTTGCCGCTGCGGATTTATTCGATGGTACGCGTCGGCCTCAAACCTGAGGTCAACGCCATCGGCACGTTGCTACTGGCGGCCTCTTTGGTACTGGTCGTCATCTCACAGTTATTATTGCGGCGACGCTAGGCGTTGAAGGCTAGCTAATGACAGGCATTTGATAAAAATATTTGAGTGGAATTCACCGATAGATTGTTTATAATGAATTTTTCTCACCCAAGTGCTTAGGTTATCTTATGTTAGAGCTTCGTCATCTCAATACACTGACGGCACTGCGCGCGCATGGCTCGCTGGCTGCGGCCGCCGATGAGCTACATGTCACCGCCTCTGCGGTATCTCATCAACTCAAAGAGCTAGAAAACTACTACGATATCAGCCTCGTTAATCGCCGCACCCGCCCGCTGAGCTTTACCCCAGCAGGTAAGATAGTGCTGGCACTGGCCGACAGCATCCTACCGCAAGTCACCCGCACCAAATCCAACCTAAAGCGCCTTGCCCATGGGCAGGCTGGTCGCCTGCGCCTCGCCTCTGAGTGCCATAGCTGCTTTGATTGGCTGATGCCAATACTCAACCAGTATCGCCGCCAGTGGCCGGACGTGGAGCTGGACTTTGCCACTGGCTTTGAGCCGGAGCCACATCACCTATTGATGGAGGGCGATATTGACCTGCTGATCACCACCAGTGATTTGCCGATAGAGGGAATCAGCTATCAGCCGTTATTTGAGTATGAGAGCCGTTTGGTACTATCGCCCACGCATGACTTGGCGGCGCAAGACTTTATCGCGCCTCATGACTTAATCGATGAAACCTTGATTGCCTATCCGGTAGAAGCCAAACGCCTCGATATCATTGCTAATTTTATGACGCCAAGCGATGTGAGCTTTGCCGATATTCGCACCACGGAGCTGACCGCAATGCTCATCCAGCTGGTCGCCAGCGAGCGCGGCGTAGCGGCATTGCCTGATTGGGTAGTAAGCGAGTATGAGAAAAAAGGCTGGGTGGTCTCCCGTCCATTGGGGGACGGCGTGTATTGTCAGCTTTATGCAGCAACGCGCACGGCGAGCCAAGATATGGCTTATATGCAGGGTTTCGCGAGTTTACTTGATGGGATTGTGAAGCCGGTTTAGAGCTTTATTTGTCATAACACTCGTTATGAGAACAATATTTAGTTTTTGAAGATACTTGCGAGTTGCAGACTAGTCCATACTCTAACTAAATATTACGTCTTTCATAGTATGATTTTTACTAAAGGCTTAGAACACGTATACATTTAAAGAAATACACAGCTGATAATTTGTTGGATTTTTTGACCAGGCAGGGGGATAAGGATTTGATGATAGACTTAGTAAAAGGGCTTGATATTAAGTGAAACACTTAACAAAACGACTGAAACAATTCAAAGTATTAACATTAACTAGAAAAGTTCAAATAGTCATTCTTCTATTAACTTGGATAGGGCTAATAGCCTGGGCAATACTGAGTTGGCAAGGTAGAGACTTCCCTTTAGAGTCTGAGCTTAATTATAGTGAAGGTATTGTAGGCAGTTTGGACGTAGGTGAGGGAAATCACATTTTTATGTTGTTAGATCTCAGTAATCCTAACCGTAAAGAAGTATATGGGTGCAGCTATTCAGCTTTTGATGCTGACTCCTCTTGTTTTGCCAAAAAATATTTAGAACCGATTGAAGGTAAAAAAGCCGTGATAGGGTGGTATATACAGAAAGATTTTCTAGGCTTCCATAATGGAATTAGACAGATAGTAAGTCTTGATGTGGAAGATCGCGAAGCTGGAATTAAGGAGGTAATTACTTATCAGAGGACTTTAGACGCTATAAAGGGTATGAATACGTATATGAATATGGGTTTTATTATATTTATAGCATTCTTTTATTACTGGTTTTGGCGTTTTATGGATTTTATAGAGTAAAGAGGATACGGTACCCCTAGTGAGGACTTGAATGATAAGCTGTGGGCTAATAGTACCAATCTTTCAACTTGCTGAAATAGACACAGTGTACTTTTTCATAACTTAGATTAAAGAGCTAGCTTATCCTTATAAGAACACATGCCTTTTAATGCATCATCTATTAACGTTTTCATTTTAGATAACTCTAGAATCTTAACTTCAATTTGCTTATTTTTTTCTAGAAGCTTTTCACCCATTTGTGATTGGGTCAGGTTGTTTGAATACAATAGCTCTGTTAGCTCTTTAATCTCTTTTAAGGTGAAACCTAACTCCTTCGCCATAATAATCATATTGAGCTGTTCCACAATCCTGTTATCGTAATCTCTATAACCATTAGATTTTCTAGATGGTGACGAAATTAATCCTTCCCTTTCGTAAAAACGAATGGTATCTCTGCTTAATCCGACTATTTCAGTTAATTCTTTTATATTCATTATCGAGCACCCTCAATTAACGCTTGACTGTGGAGTAATGTCCATAGTTTATAGTAGGCGTTAATTAACAACAAGTAGGGTTTTTTATGGATATTAATATATTGACGGACGACAACGTCGAGCTGCGTGCCACTCTTTATAAAGCTGCTAATCCTAAAGCCGTTGTTCTAATAAACCCAGGAACCGCTACCAATACTTCTTATTATTTACCTTTTGCTAAATACTTAAGAGAGCATGGTTTTCATGTCATTCTTTGGAACTATAGAGGGTTTTGCGATTCTAAAGTGAGTCATCTAAAGGATTGTCATTATCAGTATTCTGATATCGGACGGTACGACATTCCAGCTGTTATCGATACAGCCAAGCGCCTGTTCAATGATTTACCCTTGTATTGCGTAGGGCATAGCGCTGGAGGTCAACAAGTTGGTCTTGCTCATAATGCTGATCAATTGGGTGCTTTAATCGCAGTGGCTGTCTCAGCAGGATACTTTAGCTATATGCCGCTTCGCTATCGTCTTAAGGCTAACTTCTTTTTCCGCTTTTTAGCCCCGCTTAGTAATAAAGTCTTTAATTATGTGCCGGCTAAAAGCTTCAAACTCATGGAAGATTTACCTGCTGGTTTTGCAGATGAATGGGGGGCTTGGTGCCGAGAAAAAGAGCTGTTTTTCTCAGAAAAATTCTATGGAAAAACCATTCCCGTTGGGACTTACAAGAATTTTAATGTGCCAACCTTCGTCTTTACTGCCGATGATGATGAAATCTGCACTGAACGCAACCTGCATAATTTTTGGAAAAATGTGACTAGCAACCAACCTATCACTTTTAAACGCTATACCATTAGCAAGGGATCAGACCAATCAATTGGGCATTTTGGCTATTTTAGAAGCAAGAACACTCATATTTGGCAAGATATTTTAGAGACGATCAACAAGGTACACCATGATAAATCGTTACAAACATTATAAAACCTTAATTTTCATTGTATTACTTAATGTGTTCTCGAGCATTTTGCACTATGTTCATAATGTGGTTTATTTTGACCACTATCCTGAGCCTGATTGGTTATCCCCTCATCTGGTAGATGCTTTTTGGTTCGTCATGACACCAGTCGGTATCTATGGCCTGATTGTGGCTGTCAAAAGTCAGATGAGCAAGGGGCATTGGTGGCTTTATTTATATGCCTTGATGGGTTTATTGTCATTACTACACTACAACGTTGAGACTGATAATATTATGACGATCACCATGCACAGTCTTATCTGGTTTCAAGCAATATGTGCTTTTTGGTTAATCGGCTATGTAACGATGTATTTTAAAAATAAAAGCAAACATTAAGAACACTAATTGATAAAACTTTGGTCTTTATAAGAATGAGCTAACCTCTTATTTGTCTTTTTAAGGAATTGAAAATGAATGTTGAAGAAACTATAGCAACATGGGAAACAGAAGAAGCACTCATTAGAGAAAAGCTAGGTGACGCTGACGTCATTCCATTATCAGACTTAACCACTCGCAGCGGTATGGACATTTTTAATGCTATGTTTGCAGGAGAGCTGCCTCATCCTCCTATTGGTCTAACGCTCGACTACACTCCTATTCATATGGAAAAAGGTATTGCCGTCTTTCAAGGGCGTCCAAAGCGTCATCATTACAACCCATTGGGTACAGTCCATGGTGGCTGGTTTTGTACGCTTTTAGATTCTGCTGTTGGCTGCGCTGTACATACCCTTTTACCAGCAGGAAAAACCTATACAACTTTAGAGATAAAAGTAAATATGGTGCGAGCTTTGACAGTGGCAACACCTTTAGTACGGGCTGAAGGTAAAGTCATTCATGCTGGTCGAAGAACAGCAACTGCTGAAGGAAAAATTGTAGGGCCTGATGGCAAGTTGTATGCTCATGCCACCACAACCTGCATCATTCTTGATGTTTAGATAGAATTTTCGATATAGTCGATACACTCTAAAAATGTCATAGCGCTACTGGGATGAATTTTGCGCAGCCTCTGGGAACGCAGCACGCAAGTAAAATTTATACCAGTAGCGCGTTTAAATCCATAACAGTTTTACATTCAGCTAACTATAGTTAATGAAGCTTACCTGACAGTCTCAAGTCTAATAGCTTCTAAACCAAAGAAAACCGCTAAGAATATGATGTTACATGAGTATAAAAATACGGTTGGCTGGCCGCTCAAATTCAGTAGACAATCTCTAAAAACCATCAACTGAGCCTTTCCTAAATTTCGTGTAAGTACTTCTACAATCTAAATAATAGTTAAACACTTTTTAGGAAAGGCTCAAAACGGCCAGCAATCCACAAATATGAACCCACACTAGATACCAATAAGTGTTTATTTAGACTTGCTATTAAAGACCCCAAGCCACTTGAGAAAGTAGCTTGGGGCTTTTTAATATTTGAGGCTATATGCAATACAGGGTATCAGTAGTTAATCATCACGATCAACGTCGCTTACCTGACTGCGAGTAATCTTACCAGTCATGCTATCGACAACGACTTTATGAATTTGATTGCCTTTACCAATTTCAACTTTGTAGACAGACTTACCAAAATCCATGTCGAACCCTACTTCAAGCACTTTCCCTTTCAGCGTTTGGTTTGCTTTTTTTATAGCTTGAGACAAACTCACTTTTGCTTGTTTCATGGCCTTATATTCTGCCAAGTCTTCTTTGTCTAAACGCTCTGTGTCTCCTTTCGTGACCTTGCCTGTATTGGCATTCACACTGACTTCTTGTTCATTATTATTGGTAACGATTTTGATATCGTAATGGCTATTTTCGTTACGATCTTCTTGATCAAAGTCTGCACTGATGATATCGCCTTTTACCGCTTTATTAGCAAGGGCCAGCGCCTGCTCTAGACTGATCTTACTCTGTGATGCTGCCGTTACCTCATTCATAGCAGTGGCTGCTTGAGTGGCTGAAACAGAGGCCATGCTAAAGCTTGCGACACTTAGTGCCATTACAAGAGATTTCTTCAATGTTGATAGTTTTTTCATAATAAGATCCTAAAATGCGTCAGTTTTTCGGCAGACTGTTTATTAATTAGAATAAGAGATTAATTTAAAAGTAAATAATGACATACAGTTAATCACTATGTCTAAGTGGTTTATGCTGAAAAACGTAACTGACGTAACGGGTATTAGGACAAATAACATTGGATAGAATAATAGGGTTTCATTGGTTCTCTTGGAATATACCCCAAGGGAACCAGCTATTTCGCCTCTCAAACCTACTAACAGACTATTTAAAATAGACTGCAATAAAGGAACCACTTAAACCAAATCACTAATCAAACAAGTAATATCTAGAGATGCTAAAGTACCAACTTAAAAAAATAAAAGCCAATCGCAGTCGCCAGCAATGTCAGCCCCACGTGCAGACCGATCAACGCCAAACCTGCCAACAGCCGCCCATCATGAATAAAACTAAATACTTCTGCACTAAAGGTACTAAAGGTAGTTAACCCGCCCAAAAACCCAGTAATCACAAACAGTCTGATATTAGGCGATAAATCGCTACCCATACGCTCAAACCAGACGAGCGCAAGGCCAATCAGCAGACCGCCCAAGACATTTGCACCAAGCGTGCCAAGTGGTATCCAGTGATGCAGTGGATTAAAGCGCGCTAAATAGCCACGTAAACACGCGCCTAATGCCGCTCCTAAGCCTATTGCTAGCCACTGCATAGATTATCCTTCCTTTGTATGGCTTTTACACTTTATATGCCTGCTAGACATTACAACGCAGGTAACTCCGTCATCGACCAACGCGGTACGCAGCTGACGGCTAGATCATCAGCCTGCCCAGCTTGTAGGCGCTCAAAGCCAGCATAAGCAATCATCGCCCCATTGTCAGTACATAACGCTGGCGGCGCATAATGGACGGTCGCATTTATTTTAGCCAATTCAGCTTCTAAGGTTTCACGCAAGTGCGTATTGGCGCTGACCCCGCCCGCGATAACGAGTCTGCTCATATTCGCTTGTTTAAGCGCTTTGACGCATTTTTTGACTAGCGTATCGACCATCGCGTGTTGGAAGCTTGCGGCAATATCGGCGCGTACTTGTGGGTCACTGTCAGAGCCAGCAGTGTCTTTGATAAGATTATGCACCGCTGTTTTCATACCGCTAAAAGAAAAATCCAGTCCACGATGCAGCATCGGCCGCGGCAGCTCATAGGCGTTTGGATTACCGGTCCCAGCAAGCTTGGCAATATTAGGGCCGCCGGGGTATGGCAGGCCGAGCATTTTTGCCGCTTTATCAAAGCACTCACCCGCGGCATCGTCGATCGACTCACCTAGGATTTCATATTGTCCAATACCGTATGCGGCGATCAGCTGCGTGTGCCCGCCAGATACCAGTAGCGAGACAAACGGAAACGCTGGCGGATTGGCACCCATCAGCGGCGCCAGCAAATGCCCTTCCATATGATGAACCCCTATCGCAGGGATATCCAAGCCGTATGCTAAGCTACGACCAAACAGCGCGCCCGTCATCAGCGCACCGATAAGGCCTGGGCCTTTGGTATAGGCGATAGCATCAATGTCGTTTTTACTCATATCACACTGCGCGAGCAGCTCATCGAGTAGCGGTACGAGCTTACGAATATGATCGCGGCTGGCAAGCTCAGGCACCACGCCGCCATAGACAGCGTGCAGCTCAATTTGTGAGTATAGCACTTGCCCAACTAGGCCCTTATTAGCGCTGTTAATCTGCTCGCTATCAAAGATCGCCAGTCCCGTCTCATCACAAGACGTCTCTAAACCCAATACCTTCATATTTTTGCCTTTATCATACCTTGGTCTGCGTGTTGGTTTTGACCACGCTTTTATCTGCGACTCTCTATCTAAGCACTTGCACAAAAAAACCGCCATTGTCTGTCACAATGACGGCCAGTTTAGCAAATTTCAATGGCTCATATCGCCTAAATCAGCTCACGGCAGCTACCATATAATCGACCGCTGCATAGACCTCCGCTTCGCTTACTTTGTCAGTCGCCTGCGCGGGCATCTTGTTAAAGCCCTGCGCTGAGTGCATATGTAGCGTCTCTATACCCTTAGCAAGACGCGGCGCCCACGCTGCTTTATCACCGTATTTTGGTGCATCGAGCAGACCTGCTTCGTGGCAGACTTTACAGTTGGACTCGTATAGCTTCGCCCCTGCATCAGCTGCCAACACTTCAGGCTCATCTGGGGTTGGTGGCTCGACTGCTTCGGCCGGTTCAGCTGTCGTCGTTGCTGGCGCTTCTGCCGGCACGGCTGGCTCAGACGTCTGCGGTTCAGGTGCTTCAGGCGCGGCGGCAGGTGCCTCCTCTACTGCCGTGCTCGTTTCGGCAGACGCGTCAGCGGGCGGCTCGTCAGTATTATTATCACTACAAGCGCTTAGCATCAATAATGCACTGATGCTGATGGCCGATACGGTCAATGTATTTATACGCTGTGGTTTGTTCATCATGATCACACCTCTATTTGCTATTGTATGTCGATGGCTGCCGACGACAGCGCATACACTGATAGACCATCAAAAGAGCGTTATTCGTTGGTCGCAGGCTCAGCATCGGCGTCTGCTTCCGCATCATTAGCTGGCATGTCAGCTGCGCTATCGGTAGCAGCTGTCTCAGTGGTGCCAGCATCTGTCGCCTCACCTTGGGTGTCTGTGCTTTCAGCCTCGGTACTTTCGGCATCAGTGCTTTCGGCATCAGTGCTTTCTGTCGCCATCGGCGCTGTCTCGGGAAAATCCATTTGTTCAGCGGCAGGAGCGTTGCTACGGGCAAGCTCAGAGGCCTCATCGACACGGTCTTTGGCCAACACTTGATGCGACTCGCCTTCTTTGTCGCCACTACATGCGCTGATACCAAAGCCTAAAGCGACAACAAATGCGGTGCTTAGCGCCGTACTTAGTACTGATTTTTTCATTGCAACATCCTCAATAAAGTGCACATAAAACGATTGATATGATGCAAATAATCATAGCATAAACTCTACCCAAACCGTTATAGACAGTAGGGTTTTTTCTTGATGGCCACACTTGCCAAAAGCAGCTCTATTGATGCATATAGTCCATCTCACCTTGCACTGACCAATCACACCTTATCAAACATCATTCGCTTTTGTTTGGTATTCATGACGCCGCCATACTGTACCAGCGGACAAAAAGGGCGCAACTTAATGATAATTATGAATTAATCAGCAAAAAACATTGACTTTACTACTATTTTTTATTAAAATACTCGCCCTTGTGCTCTAGCACAAAATTGTCCTAGTTTGAGCTGATGCCGGTAATCTTGAGATATTACGGCTAAATACTACTATACAGCCAAACTAATGCCCTTATATCTCATCCTAATCAAGGAGTCTTCATGCCTGCAGTTAAGGTTAAAGAAAACGAACCAGTTGACATCGCTATCCGTCGTTTCAAACGTGCTTGTGAAAAAGCCGGTGTACTATCAGACGTACGTAAGCGTGAGTTTTATGAAAAACCAACGCAAGTACGCAAGCGCAAAAAAGCCGCTGCTGTAAAGCGTTATAAGAAAAAATTGCAACGCGAAACCATTCGTACCACTCGTATGTACTAATCACTTATTTGATTAGCTAAATACCAGCGCTACAGGAACGCCACTGCTATCGATTGATATCAGTGGCGTTTTTTGTGCTACAATTTTTATTATTATTACTGATATAGTCGATCCGATATAAAGATATAAAAACGGTACAGTGAGATGAAAAGTTGTTTTTCGCAGCATCTGTCGGCGTAGGCACAGCAAGCAAGCCAACTTTTCATTGAGCGGCTTGATAGCCATGTATCTGATTTATTTGGATTCAAGCATATATTATTATCAGCTCATACGGTATTCATAAAACTATACTCATAAACCATACCCATAAAAAACACCAGCACAAGCCGTTTTTATGGCACGCATCCCTAGTCTCTAATCCATAAGGATAATAACAATGAGCCAACTTAAACAAACACTGTCAGACAGCATCAAAGCTTCTATGAAAGCGCGTGAGCTCGAGCGCGTCAAGGTGCTACGCAACGTGCAGTCAGTCGTCAAACAAATTGAAATCGACCGCCAGATCGAGCTAGACGATGCCGCCGTCTTAGAGGTACTACAAAAGCAGCTAAAACAGCGCCAAGAGTCACTCGGTATCTTTACCGAAAATGGCCGTGATGATTTGGCAGCCAAAGAGCAGTTTGAGATCGATGTTATTAATGAGTTTATGCCCGCCCAGATGGACGATGACGAGCTTGCCGCTTTGGTCAATGCAGAGATTCAAGCGCAAGGCGCAACATCGATGCGCGATATGGGCAGTGTCATGGGCGTGCTAAAGAGCAAAACGGCAGGCCGCGCCGACCCTGCCACCATCTCAAAGCTGGTCAAAAACGCGCTACAAGGCTAAGCGCTGTAAATCTAGGCACTACAAATCTAAGTATAACGGTTTCGCGCGAGCAGCGGTATCTCAGTGAGCATTTACATCAGTAACCGCCCCAATCAACAACCGCCTAAGGCTCAAAGTCTTGGGCGGTTTTTACGTTTTTGATCTCAGCTTTGATATTGGCCAGTAGTGGGTGCGCGCTACCAGCTTGCGCAGTATTTTGGAGATTGTCTGCCAGCTGCTTGGCTTGTGTCAACGAGGTAAGCGCGGCATCATAACGCCCACTCCACAGCTGGTCATGACTGCGATAGCGCAGCGCATTAATGGTAGCAATATTGGCCAGCTTTGGTGTGGTGGTGGTTTTGGCCAGTTTTTCGTTGGCCAATTGCAAGCTTTGCCACGCATAGCGGTCACTTGGCTGCTGCTGGGTCAAAGGTTTGAGTAATGCTTGCGCTTGGAGCGGCTGATTACTATTGGTCAGCGCCTCTGCCAAATAGAGTCGCAAATCACGGCGCTCAGGATAGAGACGCTGCTGACTGGCCAAAATATCCGCCGCTTTTGCCCAATTACCTTGCTCAGCTAACAACTGGCTATGAGTAATCGATAAAAGTGGCTCAAGCCTTTGACGCTGAGCGGCGGGCAGTTTGTTTAGCGCTGCAAGTATCTCATCGGCATCGTCAAAGCGCTGCTGCTCGCTATACCACTGCATCAATGCCAACTTGGCCCCAACGCTGTTTTTGGCCGCTGTCGTTAGCATCGTTTCTGACGCATGCTTACCTGTACTCTGTACGCGCCAATAGAGCAGGTCAAACAGTGCTTGGTGGCGCTGCTGCTCGGCCAATGATAAAGGTGGATAGTGCTGGGCTCGGCTTTGCGATTCGCTCAAACGCTCGTTGCTTAGTGGATGCGAGCGCACAAAGCTTGGTAAAAATCGATTTTCAACTTGATTGAGCTGGCTTTGCTGATTCATGGTGGCAAAAAATCTTGGCATCGCCCTTGGATCATAGCCCGCTTGGGTCATAATTTGCATGCCCACACGGTCGGCCTCGCGCTCGTTATTGCGGCTAAACGCCATGCTACTGTTCATCGTCGCAGTCTGGCTCCCCATCATCACGGCTGCGGCAGCATCTCCATCGACCGCCGACGCTGCAATGGCTGCCAGCATACCGCCTATCTGCATCAGTAGCGCTTTTTTGCGCTCGTCTGCCCCGCTCTCATAATGGCGCTGACTAATATGAGCAACTTCGTGAGCAACGACGCTTGCCAGCTCATCCATACTACTGGCGGCGAGTATCGTCCCCGTGTTGATACCGATGACGCCTCCTGGCGCGGCAAAAGCGTTGATACTTGGATTATCAATAATGACCAAGCCCATCGGTGCCTGCTGCCTTGCTTGTGCATTGAGCCGCCATGTCATGTCTTTGACGGTCTCGTGTATCCACGGATCATGCTCCATCTTGATGCTTTTATTGATATTGCGTAGTGACCACTCACCGAGCAGCTTATTGTGATACTGCTCAGCAAAACTCAGTCCTTGCCCGCGCAAGCTTGGCAAACTTAGCTCTTGGGTATCGGTGGACTGCCACGAATCATAAGGCGCAGATGACGCTTGACGCAGATCATTGCCGGCGGCGTGACTACTCTTAGGGGTCACAGCGGTCATCGCCGATATGGTCAATATCGCCGCTGATAGGATAGATAAGGACAGCCTGTGAGCCACGCTGTGCCTGCGCTTCTGGATAGAGACAGTATCAGGCATCAGCAAAGTCGGCGACGATGCTGCTTCATAGGCGACTGTACGGCCTTTGAGCGATTGATGAAAATAAAACAAATGCGCATCCTATACAAATAAATCCCAACGTCGTTTTGACTATACGAGCTTGTTTGTGCAAAATCAATTGTCCCGCACCTGTGACTACCAATAACCACGCAGACCGTCACGATTGTGCAACATGACTGTGCAATCGTTATATCATTATCGTTATCATTCTAACGAACTGAACATGACGTTGACTATATTCAACTGCAATCGCCCCTGCGCTATTTGTTATAATGACAAACCATCACCCCTCTCTTAAGTTAAAACCCTCGCATATGATAAGGTTTGTTTATGTCTGCCGATAGTCAGCCCATCACCCGCCCCGCCTCTGACGTTATCTACTTCGCGGCGGATTTGTCTGCAACTGAGCAACAGCAAAGCTGCGAGCTGCTACGCTTGCTGGGTGACGCAGTACTCATCAGCGATACGCCGCTGGACATGACACCGCCGCGCCTGACAATAAAAAAACTGGTCGACGGCCGCGGACTGGCCTGCCCGATGCCTTTATTAAAGACCAAAGTGGCTCTGCGTGAGGTGGCAGCAGGCGAGTCGCTATATGTGGTAGCGACTGATCCCAACTCACAGGCAGATATCACCGCGTTTTGTCGCCAAAGCCAGCAAATGGGCAGCGCAGCACCTTTGTCTTTAAGCGTCCATGAAGTGACCCATCAACCTGCCAATGATGATAAATCTGTCGCGCATTTCGATACAATATATCACTTCATCATTACCAAAACCGATAGCAACTAACGGTGGCTATCCTTTACAATTACAACTATAAAGATTTTTATCTGACTATTTGCTTAACTATTTAACCAAGGTCAAGAATATGGCTAATACTTCTAATAATGCTGCAAAAACGAGTAAAAAAGACGAGGCAGCGCCGATAAAAAATGAAGCACGCGATGCGGCGCTAAAAGCCGCTGCCGAGCGGCCACCCTACGACGCCAGCACCCTTGGCGACACCAGCACTCGTGACTTGGTGCCTGCGATGCCGACTCACTTGACGGCTCCTGGGGTAAATCTGGGCGCTTATATTAATACTGTGCACCAAATCCCTATTTTGACCCCAACGCAAGAACAAGAGCTTGCACACCGCTACTATGACGAAGGCGATGTCGAAGCCGCGCGGTTACTCGTGATGTCGCATCTGCGTTTTGTTATTCATATCGCTCGTAGCTATTCAGGCTACGGATTGCCGCAGGCGGACTTGATTCAAGAAGGTAACTTGGGACTGATGAAGGCGGTCAAACGCTTTGATCCTAATAAAGGCGTACGTCTGGTATCCTTTGCCGTTCATTGGATCAAGGCGGAGATTCATGAGTTTGTGATTCGTAACTGGCGTATCGTCAAAGTCGCCACCACCAAGGCGCACCGTAAGCTGTTTTTTAATTTACGCAGCTTAAAGAAAACCAATAATCAGCTAACGCTAGAAGAAGCGGATGCCATTGCCAAGGACTTAAACGTCACGCGTAAGCAAGTGCTAGAGATGGAGTCGCGTCTGACCTCTTATGACGCCTCATTTGAAGCGCAATCTAGCGATGATGACGATGGCCGCTATGCGCCGCAGTTGTTTTTAGAAGATGGCATCGACCCCGCCGAGCAGCTCGAAGAAGAAGACTGGGAAGAAAACAACTCCTCAGCACTGCTTGCTGCGATGGGCACATTGGATGATCGCTCACGTGACATTGTCGAGCAGCGCTGGCTTTCTGAGCAAAAATCCACCTTGCATGAGCTAGCAGCAGTCTACTCTATCTCAGCGGAGCGCGTACGCCAGATCGAAAAAAACGCCATGGACAAGATTCGCGATGCCATGACCATCGATAGCGTTATCTTACCTGATGACATTCAATAGACAGTACAGAGTACATGGCAGCAAATAGTACAGAGCAGTAGATAGTGCAGAGGCATGATGCAGTACATAACACGAGTTTTACTATGGTAAATTGGATAGGAATTGCGGCGATTAATATGGCCATTGCCGTGGCTCTAGGGGCATTTGGCGCGCATGGTTTAAAAAACCTCGTCAGCCTGCAGCAGTTAGAGTGGTGGCATACCGCAACGCTGTATTTATTTTTCCATGCGCTCGGCCTGCTGATCGTCGGCGTTTTGATACGTCTAAGGTACGCCGCGCAAGCCCCCGCATGGCTGCTACAAGTCGGTATTATCATATTTGCTGGTAGCCTATATGCGATGACGCTGGGCGCGCCGCGCTGGTTTGGTGCTATCACGCCTATCGGCGGCGTGCTGATGATAGTAGGCTGGCTATGGCTGGCGATATCCGCATTTGCCATCAAGCCGGCGGCCGCAAAATAGCTTGTCAGGGCTGATAGCCATGATAAAAAAATGATAAAGAGTAAGGCGGCTGATGGTATGACCCATATGTCAGCGCCGATAAAAGGAATAAGACTGCGTTAGGGAGCATCTGTTATGAGTACTATTAGTGTCAATGGTAAACATCTACAAACCACACACCAGACGGTGCAGCTGGTCCTCAATGAGCTTGGCTTGAGTAAAGGTCGCTATGCTGTAGAAGTCGACGGCGAGCTGATACCAAAAAGCGAGCTTGCTGGCATGCGTGTCAAAGAAGGCATGAGCATCGAAGTGGTACAAGCCGTCGGCGGTGGCTAGGTCTTAACGCCCGTATAGCTATTTACCCTGCCGTTACGTATCGTCAGTTCGACATAAAGTCGCTATACTGATAATAAACGGCTCTGATTAAATAGCTCTGATATAGCAACCGGCTCTGATATAGTAAATGGCATAAAAGAAAAGACCTTAGCTCATAAGTGCTAAGGTCTTTTCTTTTATGCCGTTTATTTGTTTATAAGAAATTAAGGCCTAATAAGGTAATGACATTATAATAGTAGTTGTGTTGTCCTACGCCCTATTAGACCTTAATAGGATCATACCGCTGGCGCTATCTCGGCTGGCGTCACATCCTGATAACGTCCATCACGCCCTGCCCCTTGCGTTTTCTTACGCTCTTGACGGGTTTTGTACTTACGGACTTGTCTATCGAGCTTGTCTGCCATGTCGTTGATGGCTTTGTACATATCATCTTCACACGCTTGGACAAACATCTCTTGACCCGCCACTCGCATAATGGCTTCGGCCTTATGGCTCTTCATGCCGCCGTCACTGGCGCCGCTATTATCGAGCGATAGTATCACTTTAATACTCTGTATCTGATCAAAATGTCGCTCTACTTTTTCTAGCTTTTCGCGAACTGCCTTGTCCATGGCTTCGGTAACACTGATATGATGACCACTGATAGAAACATTCATATTATTGTCCTTTTGTTTATAACTCACAATCAACAGATGACATAGCCGTCCTGCCTGTATCACCCTGCCTTACCAACAACTCATTAATCAAATCTAAGACCCTTTTTAGCTATGTCTCTGATAGATAGACCGTTAGCCACCAGTATTTTTAGCAAAAAATCAACGTATCCTTATATCGTCATATCGTCTCTTTGGTTGCTAATGAAGATAAATACCGTCAAGGTAAATACATTCTATAAATACGTACTGAGGTTAGACACTTAGATTTTGTACTTGGATTTCGTTGTTGGTATGACTCTAATTTGTCATGAAAGTAGCATAGTAGCAAGCCATTAAATTGTAATTAAATGTAATAAAAACTGTTGTTTCTATCAAGTTTCTATATAATCAAAAAATTTTATTTTTTATAACTAGATATAGGGTGTAGCAACATAGTAGCATGGTCTATGGCTGATATTGACGCAAAAAAATAACGCCGCTCATATCGTGATACTAGCGGCGCTATTTTAGGGCGTGTTGAACATTCACAAATAGGCACTGCTGATCGCTAAAATTGTTCCAGACAAGGCGTAAAGCGACGATAATGCAGATGCCTTAGCTAGATTTGCAACGCAGTGTGGCGCAATTTTAGCATCAGCCGTAGGGACAGGACTCTTTTTTGCCGCTTCATCGTTAAAAATAAGCGCTTAGAACGACTAAGCTTACTATTTTTACCTTCGAATCGTCTAAAAAATAGTCTCTGTCAGTGCCATGGTTGAATGTTCAACACGCCCTAGTTTTTGAGCATATAAAATAAAATGAGCTGAAGACATATCTATTCGAAGATAAGCGCTTGAATATGAGTGCTTGATGATAAAAAGATGCGTTAGTATTTTTGTTTACGCTGGGTGGATGAGCCGATATTCATCGCTTCACGGTATTTGGCCACCGTACGCCGAGCGATATCGATACCATCAGCCAATAGCGTCTCTTTGATACGGCTGTCTGATAAGGGCTTTTTGGGGTCTTCATCAGCAATCAGCTGTTTTATCATGGCGCTGATAGCGGTCGATGAGATATCACCATCTGCGCTACTGACATGCGAAGAAAAAAAGTGCTTAAGTGAAAATAAGCCCTGCGGTGTCAAAATGGTTTTGCTGGTGGTCAAGCGTGAGACCGTCGATTCGTGCAGCCCGACCTCATCGGCAATGACTTTGAGAACCAATGGCTGCATGGCGGTGGCACCCTGCTGCAAAAATGCTTGTTGATGATGCACGATGCTGGTCGCGACTTTTAGTAGGTTTTGGTTGCGCTCTTCGATACTCCTGATAAACAATCTGGCATCGGTGAGGTTGTCACGCAGGTACTGATTATCAGGGCTATCATCACCGCGCTTGACCAAGCTGGCGTACTCTTGATTGACCCGTAGCTTGGGTAGCGTCTCAGGGTTTAGGCGTACTTGCCAGCCGGCCTCCTGCGCGTCAGGCAAACCCGTAGGGCGACGAATGGGTGTGACCAGCACATCGGGTATGTCGTAGCTATCTGGCGACTGAGCATGGTCAGGCTGATTTTTTTGAAAGACGACGCCTGGCAACGGGGTCAATGTGCGCAGTAACGTCAAGGCAGGCATGATGTCCTCAGGAGTCAGCCCTGTGTGCTCGGTCAATGCCTTGATATTATTGCTGACCAGATACTCACTGGCAGATAAAAGCGCGTGAGCTTCTTTTAGATATGCGGTACTAGGATCGAGCTTTGCGAGCTGCAGGGCAAGGCATTCGCTTAAATCACGAGCGCCAACGCCAAGTGGATCGCAAGACTGGACAATACGAAGCACGGCCAATATCTCATCGCGCTCGACCCGCTCCTCCCACTGATAAAAGCTGGCCATGGTATCCAAGCTCTGTAACAGCTCATCAACATCGAGCCGAACAAACCCCATCTCATCCATCGAGTCTATCAAATATTCAGCGATCAAAGTATCGGTGTCTGATAAACGCTTAAAGTTTAATTGCCAGCGCACATGGTCTTGAATAGTAGCAGAGGTACCCCCTTGATAGCTATCAAAGTCCTCATTCGCGTGCTGTGCGATGCTGGTCGTCGGACTGCTCGCGGCGGATGCATAGTTATCGGCACTATAATTATCGATACTATAGTTATCGGTACGATAGTCAGTGACATTGTCATCATCATTGTAGGCCGCTGCGTCGAAGTCCGTTAGATTATCATCACTTGCAAGATCGCCGTTGGTCTCCAGACCGGCTATCGCCAAACGGTCAATGTCTATGTCTACGCCACTATCTGCCCCATACTCGTCCGTCTCTTTTGTGGTGCTACTAAACGCATCGGTGGCCGTCGTCTGATTCCAGTCATCAAGCGTCAAGCTATGCTCAGCTGTCTCCATACTATCGTTCACGCTGCTGTCAGAGCCCTCACCGTCGCCATATTCTTCATCGTCCTCGATGCGTTCGAGCAGAGGATTGCTATCGAGCTTGGCCTGAACCTCTTGCGCCAGCTCAAGACTAGAGAGCTGCAGCAACTTAATGGCTTGCTGCATCTGCGGGGTCAGCTTTTGTGAGGTGCTCAGCGTGGTTGCCAATCCGAACGACATACTCATGGGTGGCTTATTACACTCCGACGATGGTGATAGTCAATAAACAACTGGCTAAGATCATGATTTAGCTCAAACAGGACACGACGATAGCATTTTTTGTTGCAATTTTGCTACGATAATTTATGCCTAGCCCAGATACGCTTATTTTACTATTACTATAAAACCTTCTAAAATCAATGTTTTCGCTATCATTGTTGGCATGCCGACACAGCCAACTGGCAAAACCTGCAAAAGCTCAATATTAGGGCGTGTCCTCAATTCAATCGATAGCCATCTAAATGGGCTAAAAATGGCCAAATTTTGCCAACCATCGTCAAATAGCTGGCTAATATCTCGATATTATCTGCGCTATTTTCCTTGTTTGGCGGCAATTTATCTCATTTTTAAAATGAGGATACGCCCTGAAATAAACGACAACTAAAATACAATTGAGAATGTTATGAACCACAACCAAGCAAGCGACCGATCATTTGCCGTCGCTGCCATTCAAATGAATAGCCAGCAGGACATCGAGCAAAACCTAGCAGACATCAAGACGGCCATTAGCGCCGCTTCCCAGCAAGGCGCTCACATGGTGGTGCTACCAGAAAACTGCTGTAGCATGGGGCAACAGTCTGCCACAGCCGAGCGCTTCGATGAGCTATCATCGACGATAGCAGGCTATGCCAGTACTCATGGTATCTATGTGCTGGCAGGCTCATTGCCTTGTCCTTATCGCCCTGATGGTATTGTCGTCCCTGATGGTAGGCTGCGTCAAGTCAGCCAAGTGTTTGCCCCTGACGGTACGCGCGTGGCCCGCTATGACAAGATTCATCTGTTTACTGCGACAGTCGCTGACAAAACAGGCAGCTATAATGAAGCGGCGACCTTTGAGCCTGGCACCCAAACTGTCGTAGCACCGCTAGAGACTGAGGATACAGTCTACCAGCTGGGTATGATGGTCTGCTTTGATTTGCGTTTTCCAGCGTTGGCTCAGCGCCTGCGCCAAGCTGGAGCGGATATGCTGAGTGCTCCTTCAGCCTTTACTTATCTGACTGGGCAAGCGCATTGGTCACTGCTGCTACGGGCACGAGCACTAGACAGTCAATGCATGGTGATTGGGGCGGCGCAAGGAGGAGATCACACTTATCAGGACGGTCACACACGGCAGACATGGGGACATGCTGCTATCACCGCCTATGATGGCACGGTGCTCAGCAGCTACGACGACAGTGAGCCACAAAAAACGAGCGCCACAGAAAACCAGCGCTATGTCATGGTGATGGCGTCTTTAGACAAATCGCAACAGCAGCAAGGACGACAAAAACTGCCGATTTTTGACTGTCATCGTTTGGCATAAAGCTGTCTGACAAAAGCTGTCTGACAAATAATTTGATGATTAAATTGTTAATAGGGCAATGCCATCACATGGCACAAGACGATAGAACCTTATAGGTAAGGCCAAACCTACTCGGTATCACCATCAACTTGTGTGTGAGTGGCACGCGGATGAGCGCAGTCATAAACCTGCGTGAGCTTGGCAAAATCAACATGGGTATAGATCTGTGTGGTGCTGATATCACTGTGCCCGAGCATTTCTTGTACCGCACGCAGGTCTCCACTGCCTGAGAGCATGTGTGAGGCAAAACAGTGACGCAGCAAGTGTGGATACATGTTTTGGGCGATACCAGCGCGGGCAGCGGCTACTTTTAGACGCTGCTGCACCGCTCTGGTCGATAGGCGGGTGCCCAGCTTTTCACTGATAAACAGCGCGGCATCCATCTGCTCAACCCACAGCTCACGGTGCGGCAGATAGCGGCGTATGGCTTCAGCGGCTTTGCGCCCTAGCGGTAGCAAACGCGTTTTGTTGCCTTTTCCTGTGACGCGCACGCGTAAGTCAGACAAATCGATATCGCTTACATCAAGTGCCACCAGCTCGCCGACACGAAGACCACTGCTATAGAGCAGCTCAAACATCGCCTTATCACGTAACCAAAGGCGCGCCTGCTCTGGAGTATCGGGCATTTCTTGCTCAAGCAATTGGGTGAGTAAATCGACATCCGCGATAGATGGTAGAGGTCTGGCACTGCGTTTGAGCTGATAGCCAGTGGTTGGGTTGATACGAGCTATACCCTCCTCTATCAGCCAACCATAAAAATGGCGAATGGCGGATAGCTCCTGTTGGACACTGGCCAGGGCAAGCTTGTCTTCATCGAGGCGCTGACTGATATGCTGAGCCAACTGGCGTTTGTCACAGCGCGTCCATGTCAGACGCTTGCCCCGCAAAAACAGCGCCAACTGATTTAACCCAGCAAAATAAGCCGTCAAGGTGTGCTCAGAGTGATTGCGTACCGACAAGGTGTTGAGCCAGCGATGCACTGGGGACAGCAGCTCACGCAGTGCCGCATCGGCCTCTCTGCTTGTCGACAGCGAGCCTGAGCGCCACGCTTGTGAGGCGTCGTCTGCTGCTAATGCCGCCTCTTGCTCTACCTTTTTATCTAAGTCTTGTTTTTGACTGGTGCGTCGCCGCCCTTTGTTATGAGACGCCCTTTTGCTGGACATGACCATTGCTGTTACCTACTCGCTAAACGTACACGCTGGGCATTTTTTATTAACCCTCAGAGCTTGGTTTGATACCCGCTTGCGCCATCAGCCCATCCGGACTAAACACTCCTTCGTAGACAAAGGCCGTCGGGCCGGTCATCATCACCGAATAACCAGGCTGCCACTTGATAATCATACTACCGCCATATAGCTGCGCGCGTATCTCTTCGCCCTCGTCGAGCCAGCCTTCACGAATACCGACGGCCACCGCCGCACAGGCACCTGTACCACACGCTTGGGTCTCGCCCACGCCGCGCTCATAGACGCGCAAGCGAATGTGCCGCTGATTCATGATTTGCATAAAGCCGACATTGACCCGCTCTGGAAAAGCAGGGTGCGACTCGATGGCTTTGCCTAACATTTCGACATCAGCGCTTAGGACGTCATCGACCTTGATGACCGCATGGGGATTGCCCATATTGGCCACATAAAGCTGCACAGGCGTGCCATCGACATCGAGATGATAGGCGTTTTGAATTTTGGTAGTGGCTTTTGGAGTAAAGGGAATCTCGTCTGGCTCAAACTTGGGCTTGCCCATATCGACCTCGACCCAGCCGTAACGGTCGGTGGTCAATGAGATGATGCCGCTGGCCGTCTCGACACGCAGACGCTGCTTAAATGATAGTTTTCGTGCCTGCACAAAACGGGCAAAGCAGCGCGCGCCATTGCCGCACTGCTCTACCTCTGTACCATCGGTATTAAAAATACGATAGCTAAAATCCACGTCAGGACGCATCGGCGGCTCGACGACCAATAACTGATCAAAGCCGATACCGAGATGACGATCGCCCAACAATTGCACCAACTCTCTGGTGAGATCTAAACGCTGGGTCACCAAATCGATGACCATAAAATCATTGCCCAGACCATGCATTTTTGTAAATTCTATTAGCATACCCTTGATATCCTATCCTAATTTTTATGTATGCGTTATATTAGCACGCTGTCAGATACAATGATAATTATCACCGTTAAATACCCAATTATCGTCATCCGTTCGGCCATACTGGCTAGGGCGCGTCCTGCCACAGCCGCTCGTCTGCATAGAGCGCCTCGACTGTCTCGCGCTGGCGAATCAGTTGATGACGCTCGCCCGCTACCATGACTTCACTGGCGCGCGGGCGTGAGTTGTAGTTACTACTCATGGTAAAGCCATAAGCCCCCGCTCCTGTGATGGCTAACGTATCGCCTGTCTGTAAGGATAGTAGACGATCTTTTGCCAAAAAGTCGCCCGTCTCACAGATAGCGCCGACGATATCCCACGCTTGGGTATCAGCCGTCTCGATACCAGCGCTTGGCAGCACAGTTGGTATCACTGCCATTTCAGCCTGATAGAGCGCTGGACGGATCAAATCATTCATTGCCGCATCGACGATGGCAAAGTTTTTGTGCGCCGTCGGCTTGAGGACATCGATGCGGGTCAACAGTACGCCTGCATTGGCCACGATGCTACGGCCCGGCTCAAAAAACACCGTCAATCCCAGCTCACTCAGCTTAGGCAGTAACGCTTGCGCAAAGTCCTCGATAGATACTGGCATCTCATCGATATAGCGGACGCCAAGACCCCCGCCCAAATCGATATGGCGCAGCTCAATACCGTTATCACGTAAGCCCTGTATCAGCTCAATGACTTTATCTAATGCCGCCACAAAAGGCGCCACTTCTGTCAGCTGCGAGCCAATATGACAATCAATACCGACAATCTCGATATGCGACAAAGTCGCGGCTTGCTGATAGAGCGCGAGCGCTTCTTGGTGCGCGACACCAAACTTATTGTCTTTTAGGCCCGTTGAGATATACGGATGGGTCTTGGCATCGACGTCTGGATTGACACGTAGCGAGATCGGTGCAGGCTTATCCAGCGTCTTTGCTACCTCGTTGATCAACGCAAGCTCGCTGATAGACTCGATGTTAAAGCAGCCGATACCTTGGGTGAGGGCATACTCAATATCGCCATAGGTTTTGCCGACGCCTGAGAATACCACGCGATCAGCCCTACCACCTGCCGCCAGCACGCGCATTAGCTCGCCGCGTGAGACGATATCAAACCCAGCGCCCGCCTGTGCCAGCACCCCTAGCACCGCAAGGTTTGAGTTGGCTTTTACGGCGTAGCATATCTGATGCTCTACGCTGGCAAAGCTTTTGCTATAGGCGTGATAAACGTCCAATATTGCTTGTTTGGAGTATACATAGCATGGCGTGCCGTAGTGCTTGACCACCTCATCGATATTGACCTGCTCCATATGCAGTGCGCCATCGCGATAAGCCAGCGCAGGCAGATGGGCAGTGAGCGCCTGCGGGTCGATATACAGCCCTTGTGCGGTATGGGTAGTGACGGATTCGCCGATTTTTTGCTCAAAATGACTCATATAAATATCTCTACATTGATCAAGGTATTAAGAAGATGGCAAGGACAAAAATGCACGACTAGCGCGGCAACAGCCCTATCAAAGATGGTATGGCTAGCATATAAACGCCCCCCAAACACTGCCATAACAGTGTGGACACTGAGACAATCAAGCTCACAAGCTGGCTTGTACTAAGAGCGGCTACCCTGCGATGCTTAGTTGCTAGTTGCTAGTTGCTTAGTGAATTAGTGAATTAGTGAATTAGTGAATTCATAATTTACTAGTTTGGTCATTTGCCTTAGTAGTCGTTGGGATCGGTACTGGGCGCTGGTAGCTGCCAATCATCGCGCGGCTGATGCTTATCATCATCAATACCAGCAAAGGCGGTATCTTGTGGATGGCTGGTACTGCCGAGCGTCTCTGTGCTTTGCTGCACCGTTTGGCGACTATCATCCACCAGATACAGGTCACCCTTTTGCCCGCAGCCTGACAAAACCAGCAGTGATACGGCACTCATGATAAGTACTGGCTTCATAGAAGTAAGGCCGGCACGGCGATGGGCGACTGCGCTGGTTGCGTTCTGGAGATGGGTCGAGCGGCGAATGAAAAGCATAGCGTGGATGACCTATGTGAATGACCGATAATGGTGTATATAACTGTGTGGTGTATATAACAATATATAGTGAGCTCAGCATAAAAACGATACAGTGCGACTGGGATGAATTTTGCGCCACATCTGTCTGCGCAGGCACAGCACGCCAAAAAAATTTATGCCAGTTCCGCGTCGAAATATAGTGTATCTGTTTTATTTAGAATCGACTATAAATAAGCGAATGAGTCCGCCAAAAAAGCGTCCATGGGCGGATTGGGTAATCGCATTATGACATAAAGCGCCCCCTATACTGAACATGATAGGGTAATAAATTCCTCATCGTTGTATTGGCGGACAAACGGACAGTTTTTGAGCACAAAAAAGCGCATTATCCTGACTTAGACAAACTTTCTTACAATTTTTATTGGCTGCTATTTTTTTGTGTTAACGCTCGATAGACATTGACTACACTCGGTGTACAGTTGTATTTGTCAAGCAACGATTTATGGCTTTAACCCCGATAGTTATCATGGTGTAGCCACAAAAATGTGTTACATTATAGATGGACCTTGCGGCTGTGTTTGGGTGCTAGCGGGCAACTCAACACACACTGATCGACCGTGACAGCCAAGGATACCTCAAATCAGCCATATGCTTGCTTGACCTATGTCAGCTTGGATATCGCTGGTTTTTGTGTATTACCCCGCGACTCATTTGTTGAGTCACCATTTAACAAAAATCATCTAAGGATAGAGAGAGTATGAGCGACAGCCTAAATCCCAATTTTTACGACCAAAACGCAGAAACATCCACCCTAACCAACCCTACCTTAGTCCTCAACTGCGGTTCTTCTTCTATCAAATACGCCCTCATCAGCGAAGACAACTCTATCCGTATCACTGGGCTGGCCGAAAACTTAGGCCTTGACACCGCTCGTATCAAACACACCACCATCAATGGCGATAAGCTAGAAATCTCTATCCCAGGCGGCCGACACAAACTGGCCTTACAAAAAATCCTTGAGTTATTAGAGCAATATCACTTTATCGCTGTCGGACACCGCGTAGTCCATGGTGGCCGCGAGTACTCAGAAGCGGTACGTGTCGACGAGCATGTCTTAGACGAAGTCAAACGCCTAAAAATATTGGCCCCGCTACACAACCCAGCTCACGCTTTGGGCATCGAAGCGGTACAAGCCATCTACCCTGAGATTCCGCAGGTGGTGGTTTTTGATACCGCCTTTCACCAAACCATGCCGCCGGTGGCGTTTCGCTACCCAATACCCAAATCTCTCTACGAAGAGCATAAAATTCGCCGCTATGGCTTTCATGGCACCTCTCATGCCTATGTCTCAGAGCGCGCCAGTGAAATCACTCAAACAAAGGGCCCATATGGCTGGCTGACCGCGCATCTGGGCAACGGCTGCTCGGCGACCGCCATCTATGATGGCAAGAGTCTGGATACCAGCATGGGGCTGACCCCGCTTGAGGGTTTGATGATGGGCACCCGTAGTGGCGATGTCGACCCAAGTTTGCACATGCACCTAAAGCGCCAGCTCGATATGAGCTTAGAAGACATCGATGCGATGCTCAATAAAGAAAGTGGCCTACTGGGTATTTCAGGGCTATCGAACGACCTGCGTACAGTCGAAGAAGCGGCCAACGAAGGCCACCAAGATGCCAAACTGGCTATCGAGATGTTCTGCTACCGCGTGGGTAAATATCTGGCCAGCTTAAGCTGTGCGCTGCCTGAGCTGACGGGTATCGTCTTTACCGGTGGTATCGGTGAAAACTCGGTCACCACGCGTACTCGTATCTTAGAGGTGATGCGTCATTTTGGTATCAAGGTCGATGCCAACAAAAACGCAGGGCTGTTTGGCGGTAGCGAAGGCAGTTTCCACGCAGAGGACAGCCATCTGGAGCTTTGGGTCGTCCCAACGGACGAAGAATGCCGCATCGCTCAAGAAACCCGTGAAGCCTTGAGCCTCATTTAGGTTCTGTCTGCTGACAGATCCATCGTGAGGATGGGCTTGTCAGCGTTTTTGTCCGTGCCTTTGATGATCGCTATCAAAAAGCGCGGCATCTATTTGACTCATTCTGGCAAGGATGAACACGCTTTAAAAATACAATAAACCGTAGGATACACTATGCAAACCATTTTACTTGTTCCCATTAATCGCGGTATCGGTGTGACATCAGCGGCGCTCGGCCTGATTCGCGCTTTTGATTATAACGGTATCAAAGCCGGCTTTATGAAGCCGTTTTTGCAAGATGATACCTTTGATAAGCAGCATAGCTTGGACAGTACCAGCGCTTTGACCATGCATGCTTTTGGTCTCAATCCACCAAAATCGATCAGCCGTCAGCGCGTTGAGCGTATGCTGGGTGATGACAACCTAGACGACTTGATGGAAGAAGTGGTGGTCAATTATCATACGATTGGCGACAATCATGACGTGGTCATCTGTGAAGGTCTGGTGCCGACCACAGAAACCTCTTATGCCTCACAAATCAACCGCGCCATCGCCCACGCACTCGATGCCAAAATCATCTTTGTCAGCACCGCCGACACCAAAAATCCGGCGCATTTGGCAGATAAAATCGATGTGCACGCGCGCGAGTTCGGCGGTATCGTCGACGCCCGCACCCTTGGGGTGATTTTGATGCGCGTACACGACGTGCCAAATACCTTTGAGACGCAGCCCGTCGCACCAGGCGAGGCCATCGTCAGCTTAGATGACACCTTTATACAAGAGGTGCAGCGCCTCTCCCCTACTTTTAATACCGATGCATTTCGCCTGATCGGGGTAGTGCCGTTTAGTGACTCGCTGTCTGTGCCCCGCACGTGGGATATCGCCACCGAGCTTGATGCCAAGTGGCTCAACATCGGCGAAGCCAAATCGCGCCGCATCACCCGCATTAGCCTCACCGCGCGCTCGGTGTCACGTGTCGACGAGGTGTTTAAACGCGGCACCCTGATCGTCGTACCAGGCGATCGCGATGATTTGCTATTGGCCGCAGGCTTGGCCTGTATTAATGGTATTCCGCTGGCAGGACTGGTATTGACAGGCGGCGTCGAGCCAAGTGCCACCGTCGCTGAGCTATGGCAGTCGGCGCTCAAAACGGGCATTCCGGTCATGAGTGTCGAATCCGACAGCTACG
This sequence comes from Psychrobacter sp. HII-4, assembly GCF_904846595.1. Classification (NCBI taxonomy): domain Bacteria; kingdom Pseudomonadati; phylum Pseudomonadota; class Gammaproteobacteria; order Moraxellales; family Moraxellaceae; genus Psychrobacter; species Psychrobacter sp. HII-4. The sequence continues at coordinate 141,037 of NZ_CAJHBJ010000002.1, forward strand.
AGACGGTACAGAGCCTTGTGCATATGAGCTCTGAGATTCCAAGTGACGACACCGAGCGCGCTGATGAAGTGGCGCGTTATGTGGCCGCGCACCTAGATTTGAGCTGGATTAAGACGTACTTTAGCCAAAACCATGAGCCGCGCCTGTCGCCTTCTGCGTTTCGTCATCAAGTGGTCAAAAAAGCCCAACAAGCCAAAAAACGCATCGTCCTACCAGAAGGCACAGAACCACGTACGGTCGAAGCGGCCTGCATCTGTCAAAGCCGCGGTATCGCCAACTGTGTGCTGCTCGCCAAGCGCGCCGATGTCGAGCAAGTGGCCAAAAACCGCGATCTGACCATTCCTGATGACCTTGAGATCATCGATCCCGATAGCCTTGATATGAGCAAATATATCACTGCTGTCGTCGAGCGCCGCAAAGGCAAGACCAGTGCAGAAGTGGCCACCGAATACCTAAAAGACACGGTCTATTTAGGAACGGTCATGCTACAGCTAGACGAAGTCGACGGCTTGGTATCTGGTGCTATTCATACCACGGCAAACACCGTGCGTCCTGCCTTTCAGCTCATCAAAACCGCACCGCAATACTCCTTAGTATCGTCAGTGTTCTTTATGCTGTTGCCTGAGCAAGTGGTGGTCTATGGTGACTGCGCCATCAACCCAGATCCAAATGCCGAAGAGCTCGCCGAGATTGCTATTCAGTCAGCGCAGTCGGCCGCTGCCTTTGGTATCGATCCAAAAGTTGCCATGATCAGCTACTCTACTGGCTCATCAGGGAGCGGCGCGGATGTGGAAAAAGTTACGCGTGCCACCCAAATCGTCCGTGAGCGAGCACCTGAGCTAAAAGTCGATGGCCCACTACAGTATGATGCCGCCTCTGTGATGAGTGTCGGCAAACAAAAAGCGCCCGACTCACCGGTCGCAGGCCAAGCCAATGTCTTTATCTTCCCAGACCTAAACACAGGCAACACCACTTATAAGGCCGTACAGCGTAGTGCCAATGTGGTCAGCGTCGGCCCCATGCTACAAGGTCTCAACAAGCCGGTAAATGACTTATCTCGCGGCGCACTGGTCGATGATATCATCTATACCATCGCCCTGACCGCCATCCAAGCCTATAGCGACTTGATTTAATCACCGCTTGCCTCGCGCGCACTGTCTTTTATCTTTCTGTTATTTAACCGACTGTCATACTGATGGTCGGTTTTTTATTAGTGAGATTTAAGCAAATATAACGCGCTTTTCATAACATCTACTGCCACATGCTCACAATGATGCTATAGTTCATCTCACGTCTTTGAGCCACTACATTTTTATTCGCTTTTTATTCGCTTATCTATGTCAAATACTGACCTGCAACCTGCGCAACCTGCACCTGCCATTCGCGCCTATCTTGGCGGCTCGTTTGACCCTGTTCATCGCGGGCATGTACAGATGGCGATGGCAGTCTATCAAAGCCTGCTACCACTCGCCCAAGCGCAGCAGCGCGCGCTTTATGTGTCGTTGTTGCCCAATTCGCGCTCACCCTTCAAGCGCCAAAGCAGCGACCCTAAGCATCGTTTGGCCATGCTAAAGCTGGCGATACAAGGCACGCCACTATACATAGATGAGCTTGAGATTTGGCAGCCGCCGCCTGTCTATACCATCGATAGCGTGCGCACCCTGCGCCAGCGTTATCCTGCCGACAGCTTGATATTTATCATGGGTATGGACAGCGCCCGCAGTTTGGATAAATGGCAAGATGGTCTACAGCTGACCGATTATGTACATCTGTGGGTCTTTTATCGCGATACTATGCCAGTCCCTGATACGGATAATACCAGACAAGCGCTGCAATATTGGCTGCCCACACCTTTGCAGACGGCAGTCACCGACTCGCCAGCGGCATTGACCCAGCCTATCTCTCAGCCTTCTTTTATTCAAACGCCTACAGACCCTACGATAGAGCAGGCGGTCTTGAAAAACCCAGCGTCTGGCCGCATTTATATAGACATGCGGCAAGTAGCAGCCATCTCCAGCACGCAGATACGGCAAACGCTACAGCAGCAGCCCCGTGGTGATAGCGAAGCGGTGCCTGATAGCGCGGCTGGCAACCATACCAAGCCAGTCAGAGACGAGCAAATGACCGCAGCATCCGCTATCAATGCTATTATGAATCCGCCCGATCCACTCGCTAAATGGCTAAATCCTGCTGTTTATCATTATATTATCGCCCATCAGCTATATTCTGCGGCGCAATTCCGTTAAAATCGCCTTATCTTTGTTATTTCGCCATGCTCGCCCCTCTAGGACTTGACCGCTGATACGCTGACTGATGTTTTGGCTAATGGTTGGACTACTGGCTTGCTAGCCACTTTGACATAATGGTCACTTTGACATAATGGTCACTTTGACAATGTCGTCCTAGGCAGACGGATGCTTTAACATTTTATTTTATATATTTACGATTTAAGAGATGAAAATTTATGACCAATACCATGACTGACGACCGTTTAAAAGAATGCTTAGCCGTTGTAGAAAGCACCCTCGATGACATGAAAGCAAAAAACATCACCGTGATGAATGTAGAGAGCCTAACCGATGTCATGGAGCGTATCGTCATCGCAAACGGTACCTCAAAGCGCCATGTCCGCGCGATGGCTGACAGCGTCGGAGCCGAAGTCAAGCAAGCAGGCTTTATGCCACTTGGCCGTGAAGGCGGTAACGACTCGGATTGGACCTTGATCGACTTAGGCCCTATCGTCGTGCATATGATGACCCCGCAAGCCCGCGAGTTTTATGACCTAGAGGGTCTGTGGTCATCGCCTGAGAGCCTAGCTGAGCTGGTCGCTACCCCGCGCGAAAAGAAAGCCGGTCGCCGCAATTAATCTACGGCCACCAGCTGTCTTTTCTACAGACGCATATATATCGACTTGTATTAGCCGACTACCTAATATAGGCTAATGCAAGTGATACAAAAAAGACCAGCGAACCCGTCTGGTCTTTTTTTGGGTTTTGGTCAACAAGACTGCAACTGCGCCGCGTTTGCGCTACTATGATGTCATGATAAAACCATTTTATCTCCAGATAATCATCCGCTAGGACACGCCATGAGTACTGCCATTGCCAACACCGCTACCCCAAACGCTCATACAGATTTTAATCACCCGTTACCGCTGCATATCGCGACCTTGATAGAGGTGCGCGCAGGAAAAGCCATGCCATTCGCCCGCGAAGCCATGAGCGCGATTGACAAAGCACCGATTAGCGCCCCTGTCGCCGTTGACTTTATGGGCTTGACCACAGACGAACAAGCCGATCGTAAGCATCATGGCGGCCCTCTAAAAGCGGTGCATCAACTGCCGCCTGCGACTTACGAGCAGATCAATGCTGAGTTCGATCTAAACGTGCGCGTGGGTACACTGGGCGAAAACCTTATCACTCAAGCGGTCAATGACTTACCAGAGATGACGGAAGCTACGGTTTGTATCGGCGATGTCTATCAATATGGTGAAATCGAGGACACTGAAAGCGTGCAATTACGTATCGTACAACCGCGCCGTCCTTGCTATAAAATCAACGACCAAATTGGGCAGTTTAAAACCAAGCAACTCCCAAATATCGCGTCTTGGGTCAGCAAACAAGGCATCGCTGGCTGGTACTTTCAGGTGGTGCGCGATGGGATGGTCGATGCAGGTTTGCCTGTCTATCTGGTCGAGCGTCCTTATCCCTTTGCGACGCTCCAGACGCTATGGCAGTTGTCTAACTCAAAAGAAAAGTATGATGCCAAGGTGATTGAGCCGTGGTTGGCGATAGAATGTTTGGAAGAGAGTTGGAAAAAGGTATTGGCGAAGAAGGTCAAAAGGGGCTGAATGCAATCAGCAAAATCTTTAGACATCATCTGATAATAATAGGTGGTTAAAATATAAGTGGACAGCGACATATACCCTTTATTTAAACAGAGCATTTTATGGTAAAAAACATCTTCTTAGCATTTGGCTTAGCCCTACCTTTGGTTGGCTGCGTCACGACCACTTCACCAGTCGCCACCACCAAAAGCTATAGCGTCGATAGCGACACTTATCAATCGACTGGCAAAAGCCAGCGCATCAAAACCATCGTCCTGCACTACACCGTCTCAGACAATGAGCGCTCGATAAAAACCCTGACCACCGGTCAAGTCAGCGCCCATTATCTGATTTTGGATAGACACGATGATAAGATTTATAGCTTGGTAGATGAGAGCGAGCGCGCGTGGCATGCAGGCGACAGCGGGTTTGCCGGTAGGACGATACTTAACGATACTTCCATCGGCATCGAGATCGTCAATGCAGGTATCAAACCTGAATATCGCGGCGCTCTAAACAATGGCGCGCTCGACTATCATCCGTACGAGCACTATGTCGAATTTGATGAATTACAGATTAAAAAAGTCGCCGAGCTGGTGCAAGATATCGCCAAGCGCTATGACATCCCGCCGAAAAACATCATCGGCCATGCTGATATAGCGCCATCACGTAAAATCGACCCCGGTGCCAAGTTCCCTTGGCAGCGACTGTACGATGAGTATGGCATCGGCGCTTGGTATGATGAATTTGATAAGCAGTTCTTTATGCATCCAGACGCCTTTGCCGCAGCGACGATACCCGAGATTAAGCAAGCGTTTCGTGATTACGGTTATCAAATCAATGACACAGACACGTGGGACAAAGCCAGCCGAGATGTAGTCTATGCGTTTCAGCTGCACTTTCGTCCCGAGCAGCCAACAGGGAATATGGATAGAGAAACCTACGCGATATTGCAAGCGCTCAATAAGAAGTATGCGGGTCGGGATGATTTTTATTAAGACTGAATTCTAAGCCTTGCCAAAACGATGTGCTTTAATTGATATAGTCTGAGCACTTTTAAACCGCTACGGTGTTACCCGCCCTAGATGTACTTAGTGTACTATCTGGGGGCAGTCACCTTGTGACGATTTTAAAACTCCTTGATTAGACTGGTTAATCAATACTTGTTAATGAGGCCTCTTATGACGCTACGTATTCACGCCCTCTTTCATACTGATTATGAAGACTTGAGCTTTATCAAACAGTGGGCGCGCGCGCATAATCATCCGATCACCGTTAGTCGCTCCTACGATAACGACAACCTGCCAACGCTGGATAGCTTTGATTGGCTCATCGTGATGGGTGGGCCAATGAGCGTTCATGATGAGGATAAATATTCTTGGCTCATTAAAGAAAAGCGGCTGATAAAACAAGCCGTTGATGCCGGTAAAACAGTCATTGGCATTTGCTTAGGCGCGCAAATCATCGCGCATTGTTTGGGCGCTGAGGTGAAACCGTCTGGAGTCAAAGAGATTGGCTGGTTACCGATGCAATTGACCGAAGCAGGTCAAGTGCATCCACTATTACAAGATCTACCCAAAGACTTTACGGTGTTTCACTGGCACGGTGAAGGTTTTGATTGTCCCAAAGGCGCAAGCATTATTGCTGAGACGCAGGCTTGGGCAAATCAAGGCTTTATCTATCAAACGCCAAAACATAAAGCGCGTGGCACTTGGGTATTCGCTTGGCAATGTCACTTTGAAGTCACCAAAGAGAGCTTACCGAAGATGGTCGCTAACGGTAATAAAGCTATCCAAATTGGACTGAAAGACTATCCCGAAACGGTACAAGCACCGGATGAGATATTAGCGCTAGGTGAGAAGTATATCGAAGAAAATAACGCCAGACTTGCCACTATGCTTAATCGAATAGCATCGTCAGCAAATAAATAGTGTAAGGAGTCAGTCATGAGTCATTCACAGCAAGATGAACAACAAAAACTTGAAGCGTATCTAGAAGCCAAAGCTAAAGAAGAGCAGGAAAATCAGCAACAACAAGAAGGTGAATCGCTGTCTGAATATGAGGCTTGTGTGCTTAGGGAGAGTGCTCGGGTAAAGGAGTTGATGGCTGAGGCTCAGAAGGAGATTAGAAAATAATATGTATTAGTGATTCTCACGAGAGTATCCCACATTCTGTGTAACTGCCCTTTAGATTAAATGTTTACTAATACGGTCATCAAACATAATCATAAAGCGATTCAAAGCAGACGTCCAGTGTTGACTCGGCATCGACCACCTCGAAGATGCCTGCTGGATGGCTAAATACACCACTTTAAATGCAGCCTGATCAGATGGGAACACCTTACGTTTATTCACCGCCGTCCGAATCACACTGTTTAGCGACTCTATCGCATTGGTGGTATAAATCACTTTTCTGATGTCTTTAGGGTAGCCAAAAAACACCGTTAAGCCCTCCCAGTTATTACGCCAAGACTTGATGACATGCGGATACTCCTTGCCCCAAGTCTCATCAAAGTGCTCAAGATTGGCCTCTGCTATCTCAAGCGTATCAGTGCCGTAGATAGCCTTTAAATCAGCCGCTACGGCTTTCTTATCCGTCCATGGTACAAACTTCATGGAGTACAGCTCAACGTTCTTTAATTCTGTCAAATCCATCTACTCCTCGACTGTGATGAATCCAGTCAAATATGGTATAGCATTGCCAGAAATAAGCACTCTATCGCCTGCCACGGTACAGTCAAGCACACCGCCGCGACTGGATGCTTGATAGGCAACCAATTCATTTTTGGCTAAACGCTTCGCCCATAAAGGTGCAAGCCCAGTGTGGATCGAACCTGTTACTGGATCTTCGTCACTGCCATTTGCTGGCCAAAAGTATCTAGAGATAAAATCATAATCCTCATACTTTTCTGAGGTGGCCTGACAAGTTACCACCACATCATAAGGCGCTAGCTGCTTCAATGTCTCATTATCACGCACGACATTCAACACATCGGATTCAGAGTCATAGATGACGAAATACGCTTGAGTATTATGATAGACTTCAGCAGGCGCAATGGATAGACCTGCTAATAAACTATCAGGAATCTCATCGATTTTTTCAGGCATTCTATTAGGGAAGTCCATTTGTATCTTGCCTGCTTCTGTTTGGATAATGGTCATTACGCCAACCGCTTTAGCCGAAAACTTAATAGACTTTGTATTTGGATTTTTGTTAAAAAGTATAAAGGCAGACGCTAAGGTTGCATGACCACAGAAGTCAATTTCAGTGAACGGTGAGAACCAACGAATATGATAAACACCTTTATCATCAGCAACAATAAAAGCTGTCTCAGACAAGTTGTTTTCAGACGCAATAGACTGCATCAAGTTATCATCTAACCATGTATCTGTCACAATAACCGCAGCGGAATTGCCTTTAAACAAAGTGTCAGTGAAGGCGTCTATAATATTTATTCCTAGTTGCATAGGATGTTCTCATTTTGATTATACGTGCCGCGCTTTTATCATTGTTATCGAGTAAAAGCAGAAAATAGAAACTGATGGTAGCAAGAAAACGATGTCACCGCTAGCCCCGACTGTAGTGGTATCCTGCTGGTTTGGGCGAGTTGCGGTAGGTAGGTTTTGGGGTGTCGACGCGGAGCAAGCGACGACTCAAACCGTAGCCAGCGCCTCGTCCAGACTGGCAGATACAAGCGGAAGGCGGGAAATAGCTCCCCTACTTCTTAAGACTCAAACCCCAAACACAAAAAGGTGAGCATTACGCCCACCTTTTTTTTATTACCTCAAACAATATTCTAAACTAACTCAAACTATCCTAACGCAACCAAGCTCGCGCATTACGGAACATACGCATCCACGCGCCGTCATCATCCCACTCTTCTGGTTTCCAGCTGTGGTTATAGGCTTTTAGATTACGCTCAGGGTGCGGCATCATGATGGTGACGCGGCCGTCAGTGCTACATAGACCGGTGACCCCGCCGAGCGAGCCGTTTGGATTGAGCGGATACGTCTCGGTTGGATGACCTTGGCTATCAACATAACGCATGGCGAGCTGACCATGTTTCGCCATACCGTCGATCTCGGTGTTATCCAGGGTAGCATAGCCTTCACCATGCGCCACAGCGATTGGCAAGATGCTGTCTTGCATGCCTTTAAACAAGATAGACTTGGTGCGCTCAACTTTGACGTTGACCGTACGCGCTTCAAATCGCGCTGATCTATTGGCGATAAAGCGTGGGAAGTTTTCTGCGCCTGGGATCAAATCTTTCAATTGCGCCATCATCTGACAGCCGTTACAGACACCTAAGCTAAAGGTATCCGGACGGGCAAAAAAGCGCACAAACTGCATACGCAGCTCGTCATGGAACAAGATAGAGTTCGCCCAGCCTGAGCCTGCGCCAAGTACATCACCGTAACTAAAGCCACCACAAGCGACCAAGCCGTCGAAGTCGCGTAGATTGATACGGCCTTCTAGCAGGTCGCTCATGTGCACGTCGACCGCTTCAAATCCAGCTTGGGTAAAGCCAGCTGCCATCTCGGTCTGACCATTGACGCCTTGCTCGCGTAGGATAGCGACTCTTGGTTTAGTGTCGCGGCTATTTAAGTATGGCTCTTCAATTTTTTGGTTCAGATCAAAGTTTGGCGCTGCGATCAGACCTTGATGGCTGGCATCAGAGATCAAGTCATACTCTTGCTGCACGCACGCTGGGTTGTCACGGCGGCGGGCGATTTGGTAGCTGACTTGGCTCCACTCTTGCTGCAGCTCAGAACGGCTAAAGCGTAGGGTATCGTCACCCATAAGAGCAGGGGTTTGAATGATAAGGCTGTCTTCTTCAGTGCTTTGACCGACGAGGCTAAGCATATCGCTGACGTTAAATTCTTCTGCCAATTGCATGAGAGCAGCGACGTTTTCTGGTAATACTTGAATGACCGCGCCCAGCTCTTCACTGAACAGCTGACCGAGTAGATTATCATCAGCCAATGACAGCTTGACACCTTGACGGCTGGTGAACTGCATCTCTGCAATTGTCGCCAGTAGACCGCCATCACCGATATCATGATAAGCGCTAATAACACCTTGCGCGTTACCCGCTTGGATAAAGTTAAAGAAGTCGATCAAGTCGCTTGGCTTTTCAAGGTCAGGACATTCGTTGCCCAGTTGGCTTGCCGTTTGCGCGAGGATTGAGCCGCCCAGACGCAGCTTGCCTTTAGATAAGTCAATACGGTAAAACGCACTGTCGCCGTTGATCAGCTCAGGGGTGAGGGTTTTTGCCACGTCAGCGACCGGTGCAAAGGCCGTCACGACCAAACTCATAGGCGAGACCACTGATTTGTCTTGGTTTTCACCTTCATCGTTATCCGTCCAGTTGGCACGCATCGATAGCGAATCTTTACCGACTGGAATCGCAATACCCAGTGCTGGGCATAGCTCTTCACCGACTGCGTGAACGGCGTCAAACAATACCGCGTCTTCCGCCTCGTCGCCACATGCCGCCATCCAGTTCGCCGACATGGTGATATCGGACAGCTGAGCGATACGGGCACCGGCGATATTAGTAATGGCTTCACCAACCGCCAGACGCGCCGAGGCTTTTGGATTGATAAGGGCGACAGGCGTACGCTCGCCGACACTCATCGCCTCACCAGTCATCGGCTGACCATCTAGCGCCACCAGACCTGATGCTGTCACCGCGCAGTCAGCGACGGGCACTTGATAGCGGCCAACATACTGATCGCGTACCACCATACCGGTGATCGAGCGGTCACCAATGCTAATGAGGAAAGACTTGCTCGCGACGGTTGGGTGACGTAGCACGTCTTTGATGGATTCGGTTAGATTGATATCAGCCAAGTCCAGCGCAGACAACTCAGTCTCTTGACGCTCAAAGCTGCGCTGCATCTTTGGCGTACCACCGAGCAATACTTGCATCGGCATATCGACTGGCTGCTCGTCCAATAGCTCATCATCCACCACAAGCTGACGGATATCCGTCGCCGCGCCTAAGATAGCATACGGGCAGCGCTCACGAGCACAGATCGCATCAAATTGCGCTCTGCTCTCTGGGCGAATCGCGAGGACATAACGCTCTTGTGCTTCGTTTGACCAAATCGCCATTGGCGACATGCCCGCTTCTAGCGACGGGATTTTACGTAGGTTTAAATGCGCGCCCATGTCATGGTCATCGACCAGCTCTGGCATGGCGTTTGACAGGCCGCCTGCACCAACATCATGGATAGAAACGATTGGGTTGCCGTCTTGACTATCATTACTAGCGTCAATATCGTTACCAGCTAAGGCCCAGCAGCGATCGATAACTTCTTGACAGCGGCGCTCCATCTCGGCGTTATCACGCTGCACTGAAGCAAAGTCTAAACCTTCATCCAACTCACCGCTATCGACTGACGATGCCGCGCCGCCGCCCAGACCGATTTGCATCGCCGGGCCACCAAGGACGATAAGCAAATCACCTTTTTTAATCGCGTTTTTTTCAATAAGTTTGCGTTTGATATTGCCATAACCGCCCGCCAGCATAATGGGCTTATGATAGCCGCGCATCTCGCTACCGTCTTTTGCCGCTGAGGTATCAAGCTGAAAACTGCGGAAGTAGCCGCATAGGTTTGGGCGACCAAACTCGTTTGAGAAATTGGCCGAGCCTAATGGCGCTTCGGTCATAATCTCAAGGCTGGTGGCCATACGATCTGGCGTACCGTAGTCTTGCGTGCTTAATTGACCAGACTGCTCCCACTTCTCAGGCATCTCAGGAATATGCAAATGTGACACATGAAAGCCTGTCAGACCGGCTTTTGGCTTACCGCCGCGGCCCGTTGCGCCTTCATCACGAATCTCACCGCCTGCGCCCGTTGCCGCGCCAGCATAAGGAGCAATCGCGGTTGGGTGGTTATGGGTTTCGACTTTCATTAAGATATCGATGGCCTCTTGATGGAAGGCATACGGATGGATTGAGTTGGCATCCATCGCGTCGGTTGGAATAGGATAATAACGCAGCCCCTCTGCCCCTGCCATCACCGCCGCGTTGTCTTTATAAGCAGACAAGATGCCTTGCGGGTTTGATTGATAGGTGTTTTTGATCATCTGAAACAGTGACTTTGGCTGCACTTCGCCATCGATTGTCCACTCAGCGTTGAATATCTTGTGACGGCAATGCTCAGAGTTGGCCTGCGCGAACATCATCAGTTCAACGTCGGTCGGATTACGCTGCAGCTCATTGACATAGGCATTCATCAAATAGTCGATGTCTTCGCTCGATAGCGCAAAACCAAACTCTGTATTGGCCGACTCAAGCGCACTGCGTCCTTCACCCATCACATCGATACGGTTGAGCGCCGCTGGTGGTTCGTCATCAAACAACTTGCTCACGTCGTTTAAGTCATAAACCAAGCTCTGGGTCATACGGTCAAATAACAACTGCTCAGCGGCAGCAGGCAACTTGCCATCAGTGCCCGTAGTGCCGCCTGCAACGGTGAGGGTATATACCACGACACGCTCAGCGCGATTGAGCGCGATGTCGCAGTTATTAAAAATATCGGTCGCTTTACTTGCCCATGGCGAGATCGTCCCAAAACGCGGCCCGACGATCACTTGTATCTGATTGTCCTCTGGAGCAACCAGCTCAGTGCCCGCTGTGACGCCCAGCAAGTCCCGCGCTTTTTGCGCCTCTTCATCAACAAGCTTTCGTGATAGCACATACACTTGCTGAGTATGGATCTGGCTGACATTTAGTTCGGTCTTTTGCTGAAACTGACTGATGAGTTGCTGCGTCTGAAAATCGGTAAGAAACGGTTGTCCGGCGATGGTCATCATAAAGGCATAATCCGTAAGAAAGGCATCTCTGCCATACAAAGTAAATGGTCTGCGTATTATAACAAGAAGCCCCATAATAAGCAGGCCAAAACCACGATAAATTGCCAAAGTGACAGCTTTCTTTACTTGATGCAGCAGCAATCTGCTGCGCTAATTGAGGATTTGCAAAGCAGCAAGCTTCGATGGATGCCGTCACAATTTTTACCTAATACTTATAGTCCTTACAAACCGTCACATCGCATTACTGGCAGCCTATATAAATGCTTTGCCAGTAGTCGTTATGCTAGATGGCAGTTGCGGGATAGCGGAGGTTTTTTATATTTTTACCCAAAGTCTCTGCTCAAAGCCAATCGACGTCAGCATCAAATAACACACTATCAAATATCAACAATCTATAACCCTAACAAACTATAAAGAAAAGGAAATCCCTATGAGTAGACAAGACCATATCGATAAAGTGCAAGAATTGGTAAAAGACGTTAAATTCGCCATGATGACCACCCGTACGCATGAAGACCACCTGCACGCCTGCCCGATGACCACCAGCGAAACCAGTATCGGTGCCAAAGAGATTTGGTTTATCGGTGATAAAACCACCGAAACCGTCAAAGACATCGAAAGAAACCCACAAGTAAACTTGGCTTATGTCAGCCAAGACGCCAAAAATTACGTCTCGATCAATGGTAAAGCCGAGCTGGTTGAAGACCAAGAAAAGCTCGATGAGCTATGGTCGCCGATTTATAATGCGTTCTACGAGCAAGGCAAAGAAGACCCAAATGTCCAGCTCATCAAAGTCGTGCCACATGGCGCTGAATATTGGCTCAGTGGTAGCTCAGTGGTCAATATGTTTAAGATGACCACCGCTGCGGTCATGGATGGCAAAAAAGCGACCAATCTGGGGGAAAACAACTCCGTAACGCTATAGAGTCAATCGCGCTATAAGAAGTATTACATAACAAGAAGTATAAATATAAGCGATAACCATAGCAAAAAATGCCAGTGGCTGATGTGACTGGCGTTTTTTTGCTGGGAATTAGGTGTTAAATATTAGGTGCCCATATCGAGTATTAAAAACTAGGGTCTTTAATCGATAGATGCCTTTATAGACAGATTTGAATATCAGCCGTGTTGTTTGAGGTACGGCCAAGCCGCTTTTAGATAAATCATCATCGACCATAGCGTCAAAACCACGGCGGCCACCATAAGCGCATAGCCGATGGTTTCAAGCGACTCCCAGTTTAGCAGCAATACGGTAATCGCCACCATCTGAAAGGTGGTCTTGAGCTTGCCGACATAGGAGACCGCCACACTGGTGCCTTTGCCCAGCTCAGCCATCCACTCACGTAGCGCCGATACCGCGATTTCACGCGAGATAATCACAATCGCTGCGATGGCCATGATGATATTTGGGTGCCACTGCACGAGGATGATCAAAGCTGCCGCCACCATCAGCTTGTCAGCGACAGGGTCCAAAAAGCGGCCAAAGGCTGAGGTGACATTGAGCTTACGAGCAAGATAACCGTCGAGCCAATCGGTAATCGCCGCTAAGATAAACACACCCGTCAATAATAAATGGCGCAATAAGCTATCGCTAAACTCACTCATTCCTACCCGCGCGATGACATTATCTGAGATGGCAGGCATGCCAATTCCCATCGCTGGCGGCCAGTAAGCAATCGCTACAAACAGCGGAATCATCAAGATACGAGCAATGGTCAGATTGTTTGGCAAGTTAAAAATACTTTTGGTATTTTGCTTACTTGGTGGTTCCTGCGTATGCAAATGCGTACTCTCAGTCATGGCAAACCCAGTTTTATATAGACATAATAATGGCAGATAGCTTAGCACTTTTCGGGCAAGCCGTCATGCCATCTCTTATACTGCCCCCAAAGATAAAACGTAATGTCATGTAACCAAAATCGCCGAATCGTAGCCAAATCACCATCAGTTGCGTTATGATAGCCATGCAAACGAAAACACTTGTACACTTAAATATGTAAGTAAATATATCTGCCTATTGAACGGATTATAATTGCCCTAATCTTAGTAAGTATAGTCAGTACCGAAAATATCTTTTTAGATGTCTTTGTAGATAAGAACCAAAACGGCCATGTACAGTATTTTTAAGCATACTACTGATGTGTTTAGTGCCATGCAGCGTCGATGGAAACACGTAATAACCGCATAACAACAACAAGATACCACCACTGCCTTGTAGCACGATTTTGCTACCTGTCCAGTTTTCCTCAGCCCACAGCACCCCCTCTGTGGGCTTTTTTTTGGCTGGTAAATTTTCTACAGTAGATTAGGGAGTGTCTTTTTCTTTTTTGCTCTTAAAGGGCTCAGAAAACTGCAAAATCAAAAAACCAACCGCAGACAGAATAATGGCAATCTCGTAGCGACCATAGGCCACCGAAATGCCGATTGCGCCCGTGTTCCATAAGCTGGCCGCCGTGGCAGTGCCTTTTGAACCCATCTCGTTTTTAAAAATCGCCCCGCCGCCGATAAAGCCCATACCCGTGATGATGGCATACATAATCCTCGCCTCACCTGCTGATTCATAGATATCCATACCCACCAGCATAAATGCACAAGAGGCAATCGTCACTAGCGGAAACGTCCTCAGCCCCGCGCCGTTGTCTTTCATCTCGCGGTTGAGCGCGATGGGCAACGATAAAATAAAGGCAACACCCAATTGAAAAAAGTGGTACTGCATGAGGTCTAAGTCTATATCGAATCCAAACATAGCATCTCCTCCATGGATATTATCAACGGGCCTCCCGCCCAGCGCCGATTATTATAAACGCCCTCTGTCATTATCAAGGAATAGCAACGCATCACCCTGCAAGCGCGGCGCAGATCACCTCAGCTGTCTGCTGCGCCATGTGATAGCAGCTCTCGATATTGCCTTGCCCGCACCAGTCGCCACTGACGATCCATTGACGAGACGCATCAGTGAGTACGCCTTGGGCGGGGGTTTGCGCATCGGAGCGCGTCGCGGCATAGCGCCAGCGATGACAGTCGATCTGTGTGGGAGCACAGGCATCATCCCAGCCCAAAGCATGCTGCGCTGCTGTCAAGAGCGCAGCTTGTACAGGCCCTATCTCTTCATCGACCTGCTGCTCGGACCAGTCGTTGCGGGCATGGATGGTGATACTCGGTAGCAGCGTTTCATGGGCAGGTTTTCGCTGCTCTATAAATATCCTATCGATGATCGAATCATTGACATAAGCGACGTCCCATCCGCCACTGTCTGCATCCGTCAGCACCGCAGGAAGCGCCTGCCCCTCATTCCAGCCGAGCATCAGCGTGTAGCAAGCTTGCATCTTGATGGTGCTGATGCTCTCTTGTTTGTCAAAGCCACTGCCAGCCATCAGCTCGGCCGCTTGCACGTTTGGCGCGGTACAGATCACCCAGTCAAATAGCCCAAGACTATGGCCTGCTTCATCAAACAGCTCAGTTTTTTGCTTAGTTTGTTGCTTATTTTCGCCAGCTGCTGGCTCAGTGTACTGCTCCAGTGGTGCCACACGGGTTTGAAAACGCATGGTGGTGTGCTGTAGCTCGCCTGCCAGCGCGCGCCCCCAACTGGTCATCTTTGGGGTACTGATATAGCGAGCTTGCTCGGTATTCCAGCGCTCTTTTTTTATGGTAGAGGGCCGCTGACCCGTCGTATGGGCAGTGGTCAACTCAACCACGTTGGCACACCACGGCTGTATCGTACCCATGTCGAGCCATGGCGCTATAAACTGCTGAAAGCTGGCGGTCTTTGCGGTAAAAAACTGCGCCCCAAACGCCCATTGCCAGTTTTTATGCGTTTGGCTATCGCGGCGATATCGGGTGGCCAAACGCCCCACGCTGCGAGATTTTTCAAAAATCGTCAGCTGCGGCATCGGCTGGGCGGCAGGCGTATGACCAAACGCACGCTCCAACAAAGTGGCTGTAAACAGTCCGGTCAACCCGCCACCGATGATGGCAATGGTCGGTGCAGCGGTATCAGCAGGATGACAAGAGTGGAGTGTGTGCTCAGACATAACGACAGTCGGCCTTGTGGTGTTTTGATCAAAAAATAATGTGTGTAAGCCAGCATGTGCAGGCAGTCTTGTGCAGATAGCGAGGCTCATAAAAGCTATTGAACCCTTAAAACCTGCTGATATCAATATCATCTACGTAAAAAAGCCATGCTACCGTCGATAACATGGCTTTTTTTATTGTTGATACTACTATTACTATCTATTTACCCGCTTACTCACCGCGTTCCGCCTTGACCACCTCAACCAGCTGATTGATCACTGAGCTATCGGCTAGCGTGGATAAGTCGCCCAAGCCCACATACTGCCCTGCAGCCAAATTACGCAAGATACGGCGCATGATCTTGCCTGAGCGGGTTTTGGGCAGTGCATCGACGATATAGATAGCATCAAGATTGGCAATCGGGCCGATCTCTGTACGCACATGGCGATTTAGCTCGGCTTTTAGCGACTCTGTGGCCGTCTCGCCAGATTTTAGGATAATAAAGGCGCAAACCCCCATGCCACGTATCTCATGCGGCATACCGACGATGGCAGCCTCAGCGGTCGCCGGATGCGCCACCACCGCGCTTTCGATCTCCGCTGTGCCTAAGCGATGGCCTGAGACATTGAGCACATCATCGACACGGCCGGTGATCCAGTAGTGTCCATCTTCGTCGCGCTGCGCGCCGTCCCCTGTAAAGTAATAACCTGGGTACTCACTAAAGTATGTCTTTAAAAAGCGCTCATGGTCGTTATAAATCGTACGCATCTGCCCCGGCCAGCTGCTCTTAATTACCAGATTGCCTTCGGCAGCGCCTTCTAAAACCTCGCCATCCGTATTGACAATCTCTGGCTTGATACCGTATAGCGGGTTCATCGCCGCCCCTGGTTTTGGCGCCACCGTACCTGGTATGGGAGCCATGAGAATACCGCCTGTCTCAGTCTGCCACCATGTATCGACGATGGGGCATTTGCCACTACCAACGATATGATAATACCAGTCCCAAGCCTCTGGGTTGATTGGCTCGCCGACCGTACCCAGCAAGCGCAGGCTGGAGCGATCCGACTCACGGACAAAGGCATCGCCCTCTTTCATCATCGCCCGAACCGCTGTCGGCGCCGTGTACAAAATCGTCACGTCATGCTTATCAATGATATGACCAATGCGCGCCCACGTTGGATACTCAGGCACCCCTTCAAACATCACGGTCGTCGTACCATTGGCAAGGGGTGCATAAGTGGTATAAGTATGCCCCGTCACCCAGCCGACATCCGCCGTACACCAATAGACGTCATCGTCTTTGATATCAAACACGTCACGGAAAGTTGAGATGGCATACGTCAGATAGCCGCCTGTGGTGTGCAGCACGCCTTTGGGCTTACCCGTAGAGCCTGAGGTGTATAATAAAAACAACGGGTCTTCGGCATTCATCACCTCAGGCTCGCAATGCTCAGACTCGCCATCGATTAAGGTATGGTACCAAATGTCGCGGCGGCCACTCATCGGTACTGAGTTACCAGTACGGTGCACGACGACGACGTTGGTGACCGTGTCGGTGCCATCCATGTCCAACGCCCGATCGACGTTGGCTTTTAGCGGAGTGTGTTTATTGCCGCGCACGCCTTCGTCTGCGGTAATGATGACTTTGGAGCGACTATCGACCAAGCGATTGCCCAAGCTCTCAGCAGAAAAACCGCCAAATACCACAGAGTGTACTGCGCCGATGCGGGTACAGGCCAGCATACCGATCATCGCCTCTGGTATCATTGGCATATATAGGGTCACTCGATCGCCTTTTTCGACACCCAGCTTGCGCAGTGCATTGCCCAACCGGCAGACTTCTTCGTGCAGCTCTTTAAATGAGATGATTTTATGCTGCGACGGGTGATCGCCTTCCCAAATGATGGCAGGCTTGTAAGGATGGGTCTTTAGATGACGATCGAGACAGTTGACAGAGACATTGAGCTGACCGTCTTCAAACCATTTGATGCGAAAATCGTCCAAATCATAGTTGACGTCGCTGATTTTGGTGGGTTTTTTTATCCAATCGACCAGCTCGGCACGCTGTGCCCAAAAGGCATCATTGCTCTCAGGAGATTCGATAGATTGCTGATAGTGTGTTTGGTATTGCTCCGCGCTGGTATTGGCGGCGGCAAGAAAGTCGTCTGCAACAGGAAATGATTTTTGCGTCATAGTATTCATCCTTTTTCATTATTATGACTCGCACAAACCGCCGCGCGCGACTGTCTGTACAAGCAATAAGAGTCATCTTCCATAATGTGTGACACTCTGTGCTAGTTTGACAAATAAGCGGGACGGTTGCAAGGCATCAATGCCCATTCATAACAATTTCACTGTACAGCCGTATACTTGCTTATTGCTGGCGCGCGACTGCACCATTACATTTAATCCTTGTAACCTGATATGAAATATGGACAATAGCTACACGCCAGCGGCTATGACACCCGCTTATATTGGCTTTTTTTCGCCGATGAGGGTTTTTGGCTGTTGTTACCCACTTAACCTGTTTAGCTTCCCTTTATTTGGGCTAATCTAGACGTCACGCGCATCCCCCACCCCTTTTTTATTTATGAGATCCCCATGAGTCACCATCGTCCCGCTTCCCACTCTACCCATTACGACGTCATCATCATCGGTGCGGGCGCATCCGGTCTATACTGTGCGCTTACCGCTGGTCGCCGTGGTCGCCGCGTGCTGGTGCTCGACCATGCCAATAAAGCAGGTAAGAAAATCCTCATGTCGGGGGGCGGACGCTGCAATTTTACCAACTATGTCGTCGAGCCGAGCCATTTTGTCGGCGCCAATCCGCACTTTTGTAAGTCGGCCTTGAGCCGTTATTCTAATTGGGAGTTTATCGGTATGGTAGCGGCGCACCATATTCCCTATCATGAGCGCGAGCACGGTCAGCTGTTTTGTGACGACTCAGCCCAAGACATCGTGACCATGCTGCTAGATGAGTGCGCGGCAGTCGGTGTGCATATCAAGCTTAGTACGCAGATTGATGGCGTAAAACCAATCGATAGTGCCAACCATGCACGCTTTGAGTTGAGCACCAGCAAATCGCTGAGTAAAAAAGAAAAGCAAGCAAGAAAAGAGGCCATAAGCTCGCCCACGTTGCCACAAACCATTTACCGCTGTGAGTCTTTGGTTGTCGCAACGGGCGGACTCTCTATCCCGACAATGGGCGCAAGCGGCTTAGGTTACGAGCTGGCGCAGCAGTTTGGTCATACTCTGGTGACAACCGATGCCAGCCTCGTGCCTTTTACCTTTACCGATCAGACTGGCGAGCTTATCCGCTCACTGGCAGGCATCAGCCTACCGGTGATTGCCAGCAATGAGCGCATCTCCTTTAGACTACCGCTGCTATTTACTCATCGTGGGCTCTCAGGCCCTGCCATGCTTCAGCTTTCAAACTATTGGCATACTGGAGAAACCATCCGTATCAACCTGCTGCCAGATACTGATATGACTGCGCTCCTACTTGCTCACAAACAATCCCATCCACGCCAGCTGGTTCGTACCGTTTTGGCTGACCATACCACCAGCCCGCTACCCAAAAAACTGCTCTCCGCCCTACAAGCGCATCTGTGGGATGACATCAAAGAAACCGAACTTGCCAATATCAAAGACGAGCGGCTACTGGAGCTGGGCGCGGCGCTCAACGGCTGGCAGCTCAAACCCTCTGGCACCGAGGGCTACCGCACCGCCGAGGTCACGCGCGGCGGGGTGACCACCGACGAGGTATCATCAAAGACCATGCAAAGCAATTTGCAAGAGGGCTTATATTTTATCGGTGAGGTGCTAGACGTCACCGGCTGGCTGGGCGGCTATAATTTTCAGTGGGCGTGGGCCAGTGGCCATGTATGCGGCGAGATAGTATAAGTGGTATAAGCCGCATTATCATGCCCCCGCTGCTCCTGCTCTATGTAAAAAACCCAACCAATCTTGCGTCAGTGAAATAATGACTCAAACAAGCATAATATATGTTATTTTGAATATATACTGAGATAATACTATATTGAGGCATCTGACGCTTGGCTCCTGTTATGCTGCATAAGCCATATACTATTTTTATGAGGTGATACATGCGTCCGATCAAACATATTTATGGTGACAAAGCGCCACAATGGATAGGTGATGGTTTTTATGTAAAAACCTTAATCAACCATTTGGATGATGACCCCGACATTAACTATCGCCATACTGACCCGTTTTTGTTATTTGACTATGGCCAGCCGACCACCTTTGCCCCAAACCCTCATTATCAGACCAAGCCGCACGGCATCGGACAACATCCGCACAAAGGCTTTGAGGCAGTGACTGTCGCGTATGCAGGTGAGATCAGTCACGCTGACTCGGCCGGCGGTCGCGGCGATATTTTGGCAGGTGATGCCCAGTGGATGACCACAGGGCGCGGAATCACACATGAGGAGTTTCACTCTGAGGCGTTTGGTGCGCGCGGCGGGCTATTTAGCATGGTACAGCTGTGGGTCAATCTACCGAGCGCTCATAAACTAACAGCGCCAAGATATCAGAGCATCAAGCGCGCCGACATGCCGATGGTGACGCTGACAGCAGATAGTAATCATCAAACAGCGATTGGCACAGCGGCGATTATCGCTGGTGATTGGCAAGGTATCAAAGGGGCGGCCAGCACCTTTACGCCCATCAACCTCTGGGACATCGCGCTACATCGTGCAGGTGCAACGACACTACAGCTCCCTGATACTCACAATGTGCTCCTGCTGGTACAAGAAGGTGAGGTGCTGGTGAATGGCACCGCCATCAGTGCGGGTCATTTGATACAATTTGCCGCGCCAACCCAGCACCGCGCTGAGATGGCGGCGGAGCAAGTGGCAACTCATGACCGTATTGAGCTGTGCCTTCTCGCCGCTCACACTGACGAGCTGGCCGCTACTCCTGTCAAAGCGCCTGTCAAAAAAACGCCTGTCGAAAAATCTGCCAAACTGCTGTTACTTAGCGGTGAACCTATCGGCGAGCCTGTAGCAGCCCACGGACCCTTTGTCATGAATACCAAAGAAGAGCTACATCAAACCTTGCGTGATTATCAAGCGGGTCGTTTTGGTCAATGACCGCTATATCGTCGATACTAGGGCGTATAGTTAGCTGAATGTAAAAATGTTATGGATTTAAACGCGCTACTGGTATAAATTTTACTTGCGTGCTGCGTTCCCAGAGGCTGCGAAAAATTCATCCCAGTAGCGCTATGACATTTTTAGAGTGTATCGACTATATCTCAATTCAATCAATAGCCGTCTAAATGAGCTAAAAATGAGGAGCTGACCTACTAAAGGGTCTGTCAAAATTAACAAATATCGAAGCCCTAACATCGAATTTCTCATAAAAAAGCCGCTTTACAAAGATGTAAAACGGCTTTTTAACGCTTAAAATTTAAAGTTAATCGTCGCTACATTAGGCTTGTTTTTTATCCAAATAAGGATAATCGGTGTAGCCCTCGCTACCGCCACCATAAAAGCTCTGCGGATGCTGCTCATTAAGCGGCGCCGCTTGGCGGATACGCTCGGCCAAGTCTGGGTTGGCAATATAGTCACGACCAAATGCCACCGCATCGATGTAGCCGGCTTGGATATTTTGCGATGCTTTTTCGGCAGTATAGCCGCCAGCTGCGATAATCATGTTGTCGAACGCTTGGCGGATGCGCTGGCGGAAGCCTTCGGTATAAGGCGTGCCACCCGCCCAATCAGGCTCAGAGATATGCAGATACATCAGATTGCGTTTATTGAGCTGCTCAATCAGCCAGATATTATCGTCTTCATCATAGCCAGCATCTACGCCATTAAACGAGCCTTGCGGAGAGATACGAATACCAACGTGATCGTTATCCCAAGCCGCAATACAAGCGTCAACGACCTCGAGCGTTAGACGGGCACGGTTTTCTTTACTACCACCGTATTCATCATCGCGCTTATTGGTGTGCTCGGCCCAAAACTGATGCAGCAGATAACCATGAGCGCCGTGGACTTCTACCCCATCAAACCCAGCTTCGCGAGCCATGGTTGTTGCATGAGCGAAGTCTTTGACCACTTGCTTAATGTCGTCCAAAGTCGCCGGACGCGGCGGTGTGGCTTCGACGCGAATCGCTTGATTATCGCTATCACGCAGTGACGTGCGAGCGCCGACTTCGACATCGGAGGCGGAGATCGGCGCTTGCCCATCTGGCTGCACGCTTTTGTGCGCGACCAGTCCTGTGTGCCACATCTGCACGACGATTTTGCCGCCTTTGGCATGGACATTATCGACCACAGCTTTCCATGCGGTGACTTGATCCTTAGTATGAATACCAGGCGCGCCAGCATAGCCTTTGGCCTGAAAGGATACCTGCGTCGCTTCGGTGATGACCAGCCCTGCTCCTGCGCGCTGCGAATAATACTCGCCTGCCATTGCGGTCGGCACATCGCCTGGCTCGACTGCGCGCAGACGGGTCAGAGGTGCCATAATGATGCGGTTTTTGAGTGTTTGGCTGCCCATTTTGACAGGTTCAAATAAATTATCGTATGCCATATTGTGTCCTATGGTGTTTGTCGTGATTGGTGAATGTTCGTTATTATACTGCTGCCTATAGTCGACGCTAAATAAATCAGATACATCGCTATCAAGCCGCTCAATGCTTTGTCATACATACTTATTATGGTATCGGTGCGCTGCGACCGAATAAAGGCATAAAAAAATCATATTGAACGACCGTTATCTTTATAGGGAGCGGATGGATTTATTCAAGCAAGCGTTACAAACAAAAACACCTCTGGTCTTTATCTATCCTGCCCCTTGTCCTGCCATCCATGCAGCAAATCAACGCAGCCAATCATGCACAATGATATGACGATAAAACATCGGCTAAATATGTCACAATGACGCGTACCATACTGCCCTGCGCCCTATATCCTATCTCTCGCTTGTGTGTCTCTCGATCAAATAGCGAAAGCTAACATTTGTCAATATAAAAGCAACGCCGTTATCCAATAATAAACGGTGTTTTATTCGTATTAAATAGTGGCAATATCGCGTATTTAACGTATCAAAAATATCGATCAAATAGAGAAAAAATATGCAAACGCCAACCGCAGCGCCCCAAACAAAGCATCGAAAACACCTTGCAAAAAAACACTTGCCAGCAGCTTGCAGTGTGGGGCTTATGTTGGCCTTGAGTGGCTGTCTTGCGACAGGAAAGTTCGACTATCAGCTAATGCGACAAGAAGATGCAAAATGGGTCGCGGTCGAGCAACTGACCGATAGACTCATCGCCGTTGGCAAGCCCAGCGCGCCTATTGGAGGAGTGAATAATGCGATTGTGCTTGCAGGGGAAAAGCGCAGCTATCTGGTACAGAGCACAAACCAAGACCCTGAGCTGACAGCTATACTAAATCACGTCGATCTGGCGTATTTTTCCTTTAAACCCATGCCAACAAAAGACACGCCGCACTTTGCGATAAGAATTGGTGAAAGCGGCTGTCCCTCTCGCCCTGACGTTTTATCATTATCAGCCAGACACCACGTTGGCAGAAGAAAAAAGGCTAAAGGCGCTGATGCCTCTTGCCAAAGCCTTTGAAATCATTACCTTCTCTATTCAGCCGATCATGGTCGGAGGCGTAAATTAACCATACCGCCGCGGGCTTGACATAGTATTTAGCTGCTAGTATTTGGCTGCAAACCTTTACCTTTCAGCGATGAGATGGCCTGCGCGAGTTTAGGATTTCAGCAGTTTTTTAACCGACAACTCAAGCGACAGATAAGTGCCGATTAATATCACCACTGAGCCAATGATGGCGCGGGTATCTAGCGCCTCGCCCAGCAGCACATAGCCCAAAATAATGGCAAAAATCGGAATCACCAAAGTGATGCTCGTCGCCCGCGTCGGTCCGATGTTTTTGATCAATTGGTTCATAAAGATGAGGGCAATCGCTGTAGAAAAGACACCTATACAAACCACCGACACCCACGCCTTGGCGCTGATGCTCTGATCATAAGGAAACGCATAAAAAGCCACAGGCAGCATCAAAATACTGGCGATGATCAGCGAGCCTGCAGTGATGGCCACGGGTGAGACATTATATAAATAATGACGGGTGATATTGGCTCCGACTGCATAGCCGACGCAGGCAAGTATCGCATAGCCCATTGGCAACAAACCGTTAGCCAATCCGGCCTCTGAGACACCGCCAGCAAACAAGCTTTCGCTCATCAAAATAGCGACTCCGATCACGCCGATGACCAAGCCCAGCACTTGTCTTTTGGACAGCCGGTCTTTAAAAAAAGTACTGGCGATAAAGCCGCTCATCATTGGCACAGAGGCATTGAGCACCGCCAACACTCCTGCGTTGACTGACTGAGCAGAAAAAGAAAACAACACAAACGGCAGAGCCGCAGAAAAAATACCAACCAGCGCCAGCAGCTGCCAATGATCGCGCAGACCGTCACGGTTTTTCTTATTGACCATGACAAACGCCAGCATCACCAGCCCAGCAAATATCACCCGCAGGCTGGCAAACGCTAATGAGCCAAACTCAGGCACGCCAATGCGATAAAACACAAACGACAGCGACCACATAAACGACAGCGTGATAAAAATAATGAGATCGCGTTTGCTCATGGGTTCGTCCTAGTTAGCGCTAAGACCGTCTTAGCAGTCATAAAAAATGCCATGTGATAAAACATGGCAATGATAACAGCTTAGGACGTATTGAACATAGCGTAAGTAGCGATTAAATATCGACATCTGATTGCTATTTTGACAAATCCACTTTATCTAAGACAAAATCAATATCTTTGTCACCGCGCCCTGATAGATTGACCAAAATAGTCTTATCGGGTGACATGTTTTTGGCGACTCGCATGGCATAAGCGATGGCGTGCGCCGTCTCTAGGGCAGGGATAATACCTTCAAGTCGTGATAACGCCATAAACGCGTCTAAACACTCCGCGTCTGTCGCTGATTCATAAGTCGCAAGACCCATATCTTGAAGTAGTGAGTGCTGCGGGCCAACGCCCGGATAATCAAGACCGGAGGCAATTGAATGTACAGGCGCAGGCTCGCCGTCTTTATCGAGTAGCACGTAGCATTTAAACCCATGAATCTCGCCTTTCGTCCCAAGCGTCATCGTCGCCGCGTGATTGGGCGTATCAAGACCTTCGCCTGCAGGCTCGACGCCGACTTTTTCTACCTCTGTATCACCCAAAAAGCCGCTAAAGATGCCAATCGCATTAGAGCCGCCGCCGACACAAGCGACCACTTTATTAGGCAGCGTGCCAGTAGTTTCTAAGAACTGCGTCCGCGCTTCACGGCCGACGACCGACTGGAAGTAGCTGACTATCTCAGGATAAGGCGCAGGCCCGAGTGCTGAGCCAATGGCAAACATACTGTTGTCCAAATCACTAAGATAAGTCTCAAACGCACTATCGACCGCCTCTTTTAGCGTGCCTGCGCCGTGCGATACCGGCACGATATTGGCACCTAAGATTTTCATCCGGCTGACATTGGGATGCTCTTTTTCGATATCGACGACGCCCATGTGGATCTCACACTCCATGCCCATCAGCGCCGCTGCCGTAGCTAGTGCTACGCCATGTTGCCCTGCACCTGTCTCGGCGATGACTTTGGTTTTGCCGAGCTTTTTGGCGAGTAACACTTCCCCTATACAGTGATTAATCTTGTGCGCGCCGGTATGATTCAAGTCCTCACGTTTAAAATAAATCTGCGCGCCGCCGCAATGCTCGCTTAAGCGTCTGGCATGAAATATCGGACTAGGCCGACCAATGTAAGTCTGACGCAAGCGGCTCATCTCATTAACAAAATCGTCGTCTTTAATGATCGCACGAAAGCCTGTCTCGATCTCCTCCATCGCTTTTGCCAGCTCAGGATGCTCAATCTTGCCACCATACTCGCCATATAAACCATCAAGGCTTGGCAAAATGGAGTCGTGCAAACCGTAAGTGTTACTGCTGTCATTGGCTAATGCTGTCATGGCTCATTCCTGTTGTCTGATTCACTATTGTCTATTTGAAGCTAAATTAAACATAGAAAACGATCTAAATTATAATAGAAATTTGTTATTATGTTCTAGTGCATTGAAACAGATTTTAGGCTAAGTTTTATGGCAGGTCAAGCATTACTGCTCTGCTAATAAAGCAGTGCTCACAAATAGAATAATGAACGTATTTCGCCTTTATTGATTGAGGCAAAAGGAGAATAAAATGGCCAAACAAGACAGTCATTCTAATAAAGCTTATGACTACTTATTAGCGCTACTGACTCAGACCAATGACAAAGCCCATTTATCAGAGATACTTAAAGCGCTATTGACCGAAAAAGAGCAAGCTGAGCTTGGTAATCGCTTAACTATCTTTGCGCTACTACAGCAAGAAGTGACGCAACGAGAGATTCGGTATCGCCACAGTATCGCGCGGCGCCAAAGTATTTCATCAACATCAAATCGATGAATTGCTACCGGATATTGGCGATAAAATTAATATCTGATAGCTATCAACATTTAGCGCAAGAAAATTACCCATAAAAGACTTTTAAATGCTATATTTATAAAAATTTGTTTACTAAATTAGGGACACGCCCTAGTATTTTACTGGTAAGCGAATTTATTTTTGCTATTTAAAGGACAGCTAAAAGACATTCAGTTTTAATCTTATTATCACTATTTGAGGAGCACATTAATGAGAAAAATAGCTTTGTTTATCGGTGCTATGTCAGTAGCAACAGCCGGTTTTTGCGGCGTTGGACAGTTTTCGGGTGACACCACTTGCTATGTCTATAAACAAGATAAATTACAAAAAAAAGCTCACCTGCCAGTATGACGGTGCCGAAGGCGCAGCGATGAGCTACGCCTTTAGGCAAGTTGACTACAATTTGCCAGGATTCGGTAAAATGGCGACCTCGAACAGTGCAGATTATGATGACAATGGCAATCATATCGGATGGACGACCACCGTCAATGATGAGCCCGCTGTCATCAGATATCGCGCGCCATCTAGCAAAAAAGTAGTCAGTCAAACATATGCAGAGTCGGGTAAAGAGGTTCTACAATGTTATTTGAGCACAACCTCGCAGTGGGAGATTTGCTCTGAGTAATTATTATCTCGCGTGGCCTAAAAGACCGAATGTTTAATCACAGGCTGAGCTTAGGTTCAGCTTTTTATCACCTATAGCAAACACAAACCAAGACCGCTTCTAGTAAAGTAAAACTCATCCCAGTCCCACTGTATCGTTTTTATACTGAACTCACTATACATAGGCACAGCTCGTTAAGACCAAACATTTTTTCAATCGCTTACTTACAGTTGACTCTTTTCACTGATTGTCTTTAAGTATTTATTATTGCGGAATATAACCATAATAAGCTCGCAATACACTCTGACAGAGATTGCACCGAACACCATAACCATTAACCCTGCAAAAAATCCTGCTGCACCCATACCTGAGAACATCACACTAATACCGCCAACAAAAACGGCAAATAGCGATAGCCAATATATAATAGTTATAACTCTGGGTGTAATGAAAGAATCAAATGATAATAACGAATTCATGGTCTAATGTCCTAAATGGAATGCGGATTGTTAAAGCTAATGACAAAATAAAGCTTAATATTAATTGTAATATTGTAGCAACATTATACCTATGTAGATTAACAAAACAATCTAATTAGAGACATAAGTTCACTTTAATCGTGATTAAATTTCATACTGCTGTCAAATAATTGAAAAAGGACAAAAAATGAAACTACGCATCTTAAAATCCGCCGTCACCAACCCGTGGTTTAACCTCGCCACCGAAGACTGGATATTTAATACCCTTGATCCTGAGTCGCACACGCTTTTCCTATGGCGCAATAGCGAGACCGTGGTCATCGGACGCTCACAAAATCCGTGGGTAGAATGCAAAATCGATAAGATGGAAGCCGACGATGTATTTTTGGCACGGCGGCAAAGCGGCGGCGGCGCGGTGTTTCATGATTTGGGCAATACCAACTTTACCTTTTTATCACCCAAGGCCGACTACGACCAAGATGCTAACTTCACTATTATCGTCAATGCGCTAAAAAAACTCGGTATCGATGCTGAGCAGTCCGGACGTAATGACATGCAAGTCGGCGATAAAAAAATATCAGGCAGCGCCTTTAAGCATGCATCTGACCGTAGCTTTCATCATGGGACACTACTCGTGAACGCTAACATACAAAAACTCGGCGATTATCTCAATCCGCATCCGCTCAAATTGCAAGCCAAAGGCATCAAATCCGTGCGCTCTCGCGTGGCCAATCTGGTTGAGTTTAATGAAGATATCAATCACGAAACTTTATCCGATGCCATTATCGAATCGTTTTGTGAATACTATCGAGACACTGATTATGACGATACTACTTATGACGATACTACGCCCGTAGAGGAACTAGACAGAGACACCCTAGCAAAAGAACCTTCGTTAAACGCCTATTACGAGCAGATGGCGGACTGGAACTGGCGCTTTGGTAAGACGCCTGAATTTACCCACCATATTGAGACGCGCTTTGATTGGGGCATGATGGATATGCATCTGGACGTGACGCAGGCGCAGATTAGCGAGGTGATTATCTTTTCTGATGCGCTAAACGTCGAGCTGATTGATGCGTTAAAAGCGGCTTTGACGGGCGCAAAATACAGCCAAGACGGCATTACAGCGCGTTTGGATACATTAGCAAAAGCGCATCCTGAATTCGCCGCGCAAGTGAGTGATGTTAAGGAGTGGATGATTGGGGAAGTGGTTGGGTGACTGGTGATAGATGCAAGTTTTTATAAACATTCAGCGTGTTCTTATTCAAAACCTCTCATCCAATCAATAATATTTAGAACTTTTGTATACTAAGATATTAATATCCATTACAATAACAAGCAGACTTAAGTTTGATATAAAGATATCGCGTTTATTGATACTCGCGATATTTTTTTGTCATCAACCATAGCATACATTGGAAGTTATACATGGCTGCATATATTACGGTAGGTGCAAAAACGGATCATGGCGGCACAGTCATTACGGGTTCTGCACACACATTGGTTAATGGTATTCCTGTAGCGCGTAAAGGTGACAAAGTACAGTGCAAGAAATGCAAAAAAGTCGTCACGATTGTCACAGGCGACCCAAGCTTTGTTATTGATGGCGCACCTGTGGCACGTGATGGTGATATAACGA
Organism: Psychrobacter sp. HII-4; assembly: GCF_904846595.1. Lineage (NCBI taxonomy): Bacteria > Pseudomonadati > Pseudomonadota > Gammaproteobacteria > Moraxellales > Moraxellaceae > Psychrobacter > Psychrobacter sp. HII-4. The sequence continues at coordinate 169,938 of NZ_CAJHBJ010000002.1, forward strand.
GCTGCGGCGCTAAGCTGATTGCTGTTCAACAGGCTTTTGCAGAGTCGGATTTTGATGTAATGGGAGTTGAACAACCTGAGCAATACATGGCGACTTATGGTGATGTAAATCAAGGAAGTGATAGTGGTCATTACTTTAGTATTGAGGATGTATATTTAAATAATAACTTGTTTTCTCCTTATGGTATTAAAGCACGTAACCATGTAGGGCCTCATGGACAATCATCAAGAAATGCAGCTTCTGATAAATATGACAAAATATATATCAAAGTCAAAGTGCAGAGTGGTTCATTCAAAAACTTCAAGCTGGATGTATCAGGGACACCAACGCCCCTAGCATCCAAATCTGGCACTTTTAATAAAGATGATATTGTTACGTTAGAGTGGGATGGCTTTATTGGTGATATCTATGCTAGCAAGGCTCTATTAGCTGGCGTCGATCTAAAAGTATCTGCTACAGATTTGAGTAGCAATACTATAGCTAGCGATATAGAAAAAGTTGTATTTAAGTTTAAAAAACAAGATTGGATAGATATTAGTATAGATAGACAAGCAAAGCGCATAGTTGCAAATCTCAGAGTCAGTATATCTGAATTGAAGTGGGATATAGTGCCTGACAGGGTAGTTAGCAATCAAACTCAAAATCAACTCAATAGACCTATAATCTTTAGGGATAAGATGTCTGATTATTTGACCAACAGTGAGGTTGAGAGTTTGGTTAAGCAAGGCGTCAGCCGCTACTGGAGCCGTCAGCACAATACAATTAAAAATAAACGACTTGATATCGATGTTCATGGAGAGAAGTTTCAAGTATCTACCAAGTGTGAGATTACTGATCGTAATAGCATGCCTAAAATGAATATTATCTTTAATACCAATAGTGTACCTGGACGCTCTAGATACTGGGAAGCATCAAGGATGACTTATTATAATGTTGGATATTTGCTACTCACTGATTCGCACGGTAAGCAAGTATGGAGATTTCGGCAGAAAAGTAGCGCTGATAAGATTTTCAAAAGAGTATTTGCACATGAAATAGGTCATGAGATATTACTGGCCAATGGCGGGCAGCATTATTCCAAAACTCATAAAGGCTCGTCTACTATCTTACAAGCAGTGAATGGCACATACACTGCTACAGGTAGTGAGTATGATTTAATGAAATATGCTGAACAGAATCCACGGGATTATGACGATAAAGTGGTCGCTAGTGAAGAAGATGTACTTGGATTATTAGCGATATCGCAACTTACTTTATAAAAAGGTAGCACGTTTATGAGCATATTTAGGACATCAAGCAGTTTAATTATTGGCACTTTTGTTTCTTTGTGTATTTTAAGCTGCTCAGCAGGACAAGACATCTATGGCTATGCCTCCCCAATTATTACTGGGCAAGTCTTGGATAAAACCACCAATAAGCCCATAGAAAACGTTTCTCTTTTACAAACCAGTGCAGATACAACAATGACTGATCATAATGGGTACTTTAGACTACCTTCTTATAAAGAGGATTATACCACCTCTGATACTGGCAGGGGGATAAACCTCATGACTGAAGGTGGTTTGGATTTATATAAAGAAGGCTATAGAAGAAAAGTCTTTAGCAATTCTGGCTTCAAATTTTTAGAAGTAAAGTATACCGAAGAAGTACCATATCATATTCATTTGGGTAAGGTGTTTTTAGAGCCGCTACCAGAAGGTGTGGATATTAACGATGTTGAAGATGAGTACATTGATGACATGACATTTTGTCAGCCTAATGAGTCTCAAAAAGATGTCAATTGCATGCCACTACCAGATGGAGTTACAAATGAAGCCTTATAAACTATTTGCCTTCATCGGTGTGCTAACGGTTCCATTAAGTGCTTGCTTGATACCAGAGCCTACTGATTACTACGTCACCCCAGCACTTTCAGGTCAATTGCTAGACAGTGAAACTCAGCAGCCTGTTACTGATGTAAGTATTTACTTAACGGATGAACATCAAACAACTTCTGATAGTACAGGTAAGTTTACCTTGCCGCCTATGGTCGTCTCAGATGATAAAAGACATAGACGCGATAGAGAACAGCTGCAATTCATTTATGAATACGCTGATATCATGATTGAAGGCGACGGATATCAGCGTCGCTTATTTAACGTGGATGGCATAGCTTTACTTACGCCAGCTTTGGATATCAATACACCAGTGTCAATAAATATGGGTAGTGTATACCTTACGCCACTAGCAGAAGGTGAGCATGTCTATGATAGGGTATATCAATATACTAAGACGATGAGATACTGTAAACCTACTGAGTCTCAAAAAGAAGTCAATTGCATACCCTTACCAGAAGGTAAAACTTATAAGCAAGTTAGTCCAAATCAACCTGTAGAATAGTTCGATCTTGTATAGCGATAGGTTTATCCATTCCAAACTCAAATGCCATCAAGTTTGGTTTCCGATACATTATGGCGATAATAACCGCTATGTAAATGTCGGCGCGATATCTGAGGGCTGCGTCACAGTGTTGGACGTGATGTCGTGGAACAAGGTCTATCACTACTTAATCGACCATCTTTTCTGATGCGCTCAACGTCGAGCTGATTGATGTGTTAAAAGCAGCTTTGACGGGCGCAAAATACAGTCAAGACGGCATTGCAGCGCGCTTGGACACATTCTAATCAGCTGAAAACCTTGAGAAAATGGTGTGATATTTAATCCTTATCTACTACAGCCCCATCTTTTATCTTACTTTTTAAGCTTAAACATTTTGTTGATATCGCTTAGTATTTCTGGATGTTTTCAAGATTATCCTACACATAGGCCTCCTATTGAAGGCAGTGTTGATATATCGAAAAACAGTAAAGGTGACCTATGTTTTATGCCAATATTTAGCTCTGCCACTGTCATGGATAATCCTATAAACTTTAATTATATCAAAATGGAAGAGCTTGTTATATTAGACCCGAACGCAGAAGTAAGTAGTCATGTCAAAATACAAATTAAACCTGTAAATAAAGATTATTTTTCCTTAAAAAATGGTCAGAAGGTATGCTTAAACTCTGATAACATCAATTTAAAACAGACTATTTACTCCAAGTTAGATAAGCAATTATTAGTAGTTTCAATCGGAGGCTTGGATGACAAGGAAGAACACTTTATAAGTTTTCAAAGAAAATTTGACTATCCTTATACACCTGAGTGACAAGAAAAATTAAATGTATCAAAAAAAATTCTATACCTTAACTCAATCTATATTGCTAGCGACAGTGCTATCCAGTAGTTTGATAACTGCTGCTTGCTCAGCAGAATCATCAAATACACCTATATTATCTAATCAAAGCACCCCTGCTGAAATATACGAGCTTGGTCTTGCCAATTATGAGGGTGACTCAGTCCCTGAAGATGATGACAAAGCTTTTGAATTATTTCAAAAAGCTGCCGATCAAGGCTACGCACCTGCTAAACATTATCTAGGTATTATGTATTATGAAGGTTTGGGCGTAGAGCAAAACTATCAAAAAGCATTTGAGTGGATTGAACAAGCCGCCAACCAAGGATATGCCAATGCTCAATTCGATCTTGGAGTTATGTATCATGAAGGTATTGCTGTTGAACAAGATGAGATAAAAAAACTTGAATGGCTTCAACAAGCTGCTAACCAAGGATACACTGATGCTCAATTCAATCTCGGGATTATGTATCATTAGGGTATTGGTATTGAGCAAGATTATCAAAAAGCAATGCAGTGGTATCTATTAGCAGCTAACAATGGATCTTTTGACGCTCAAAATAATATTGGTAATTTTTACGAATACGGTTATGGTGTGCCGCAAGATTATGATAAAGCTTTTGAGTGGTATCAAAAGGCAGCCGATCAAGGCAATCAACAAGCTAGTAATCGCATCGGTAGATTGGTTATGAATGGTAAAATCGACGATAAAGGTATCATTATTTATAGCACACAAGAAACTGGACTCACATTAGGTGATATCGAAGAACCCCTATAGAATTAAAAAGGGTCACAGTTTACGAAGTAAAAAACGGCAGGAGATCCCTCCCCTACCGTTCTTTTAATTTAAAACTTTAATTCAAAAATTAAACCTTTAAATACTCGCCGCAACCTCAGCGCCATCACGAATGGCGCGTTTGGCGTCCAGCTCAGCAGCGAGTTTCGCCCCGCCAATCAGATGATACTGCGCGTCTGGCGCATCGCCAACGTTTGGCATCAGCTCAACCACTGACTCTTGACCGGCACAGACGACCACGCTATCGACACGTAGCAGCTGGCTTTGGCCTTGCGGATTGGTGACCCAAATGCCCTCGTTAGTGATTTTTTCGTACTGAACGCCTGCCACTTGAATGACGCCGTGCGACTTGATATGGGCACGATGCACCCAGCCAGAGGTTTTATTGAGGCCTGCGCCTAAGCGGCCTTTGGTGCGCTGCATCAGATACACTTGGCGAATCGGCTTGATGCCTTCAGGACGGATTAAACCGCCATCGCTTTGATAGTTAGGATCGTCAGTGACGCCCCACTCTGCGCGCCACTCGCTAATAGACTGCGGCTCAGGGCGGTAGCTTGGGTCTTTTAAGGTCTCAGGGCCGAGCTCATCCAATGGCTGACCATGATTGGCCGTCAGATATTCGCTGACATCGAAGCCAATACCGCCAGCACCGATGACTGCCACCGTATCGCCGACTGATTTTTCACCAGAGAGTAATTCTGCGTAGCTGATGACTTGCGGTAGATCCGCGCCTTCTAATTTGCCCTCAAGGCTTCTTGGTACGACGCCCGTGGCGACAACCACATGCTGGAATTTACCATCTTCAAGCATCGCTTTATCGACTTTGGTATTGAGTTTAATCTCAACGCCTAAGTGCTCAAGCTCATTAATATAGTAGCGAATGGTTTCAAAGAACTCTTCTTTACCTGGGATGACTTTGGCATAGTTAAACTGACCGCCTAAGACGTCTTTGGCTTCAAACAATGTCACATCATGCCCACGCAATGCCGCGACATGAGCCGCTGACATACCAGCGACGCCGCCACCGACGACCGCGACTTTTTGTGGGTTTTTGGTTTTTTTGTAGACCAATTCCGTCTCGTAGCAGGCTTGCGGATTAACAAGGCAAGTCGAGCGTTTATTCTCGAACGTATGGTCGAGACAGGCTTGGTTACAGGCGATACAGGTATTGATGCGATCGGCTTGACCATTTTTGGCTTTGTTGACCCAGTGCGCGTCAGCGAGGAACGGACGCGCCATCTGAATCATATCCGCTTGACCACTGGCGACGATATCCTCTGCCGTCTCTGGCATGTTGATACGGTTGGCCGCCATCATCGGGATACTGATATGTTTTTTGATCTCAGCGGTAAAGTCGACAAAAGCGGCGCGTGGCACGCTGGTGACAATCGTCGGGACGCGTGCTTCATGCCAGCCAATGCCAGTATTCATAATGGTGACGCCAGCTTCTTCTAGCGCTTTGGCGACAGTGATGACCTCGTCCATGACGTTGCCGTCTTTGACCAAGTCAATCACTGACAAACGGAACAGAATGATAAAGTCTGCGCCCACCGCTTTACGTACGGCTTTGACCACATCGACGGCAAACTTCATCCGGCCATTGATATCGCCGCCATATTGATCGCTGCGCTGATTGACATGGCGTGATAAAAACTGATTGAGTAAGTAGCCCTCAGAGCCCATGATCTCAACGCCATCATAACCCGCTTGCTTGGCCAGTTTGGCAGAGCGTGCGTAGTCCTCGACCGTCTGCTCAATGTTTTTGATAGTCATTTTGCGCGGTTTAAACGGCGTGATGGGTGATTTGATTGGGCTGGAGGAGACGATAAACGGATGGTAGCCATAGCGACCACTATGCAAGATTTGCATGATGATTTTGCTATCGTGTTTGTGTACGGCGCGGGTGACGCGTTGATGGTTGATAACGTCCATTTTAGTATTCATGGTACCGCCAGCAGGGAGCAGCCAGCCTTCACGATTGGGCGAGATACCACCTGTGATCATCATCGCCACGCCGCCCTTTGCACGCTCTTCAAAATAAGCAGCAAGCTTGCCATAATTGTAAAAGCGATCTTCTAAACCGGTATGCATAGAGCCCATGACTAAGCGGTTTTTGAGTGTGGTAAAGCCTAAGTCTAGCGGCTCAAAAAGATGCGGGTAGTGCTCATTGCTTTGAGCAGTATTGATGGTGTTATTGCTGCTGGCTTTGCGATTCTCAGTGCTGCTAGCGCTCATGTGACGATCCTTGTAAATTCAGGTTGATGAGAGGTTCATAGTGCAAAATAGCTAAACCTTATATGGCTGCTATCGTAACACAACCGCTTTGTCGTCAGCTATGCAGACAAACGACTGATGAGTGAACACAAGTTATTTATCATTTATATTCAATTCTATTCAGCGTTTCTCTTAAACGACTCTTACAAATCTAACCGACTTTTGCGCTGTCTTTGGCTATAATGAATACGCTTTTAATTGAAACATTTGCTGAATTGGTAAAGCAAAACCATCATCAAAGTGTATTTAAATTATAGTAAAACCCGAAATAAGATAAAGGACTATCACTATGACTGATTTCCATACTGGCCTTGGTAAAAATCCTGCTAACTATCAACCACTTACCCCTATCGACTTTATTATTCGTAGCGCGCAAGTATATCCTGACAAAGCCGCCATTATCTACGATGATCTTCAGCATAATAATCTCATCCAGAGTTGGAGCAAAACTTTTGAACGTTGCCGTCAGTTATCAGATGGCCTGCGCAAACTGGGTATCGATAAAAACGACACCGTAGCCGTCATGCTGCCTAATACCCCTGCTATGGTTGAGGCTGCTTTTGGGGTGCCGATGTCGGGCGGTGTGCTTTGTACGTTGAATACTCGGCTCGATATCAATGCGCTTAGCTTTTGTTTGCAGCATTCAGAAGCCAAAGTATTGATCTTGGACAGTGAGTTTGCTGAACATGCCGAGATCATCGACGAGACTTTTCCTAATCTGATCGTCATTCATGCCACAGATGCAGCCATTGAGGTAGAAGATTTTGGCAAAATGACTTACGAGGAATTGATTGCCAGCTCAGATGATTTGGATAATTGGGAAAAACCCGAGGATGAATGGGAAGCTATCGCGCTCAACTATACTTCTGGCACAACTGGTAAACCAAAGGGCGTGGTCTACCATCATCGCGGTGCCACGCTAAACGCCGTATCCAATATTCTAGATTGGGACATGCCCAAGCACCCGATGTATCTATGGACACTGCCCCTATTTCACTGCAACGGCTGGTGCTTTCCGTGGACGATCGCCGAGCGCGCAGGCGTCAATGTCTGCTTACGCCAGATTGATGCCGAGCTGATTTTGCAATTAATCGCTAAGCACAAGGTCACTCATTACTGCGCGGCGCCTGTGGTGCATAATATGATAGCGGGCGGTAAACAAGAGTACAAAGACGCGATTGATCATAAGGTCAAAGGCTGGGTCGCTGGCGCGCCGCCATCAGAGACGACGCTGACGGCAATGGAGGCGATGGATTTTGATATCACCCATGTTTATGGCTTGACCGAAGTCTATGGACCCGTCACCGTCTGCGCTGAGCAGCCTGAATGGCAAGACTTGGACGTCGCTGAACGCGCGCAAAAAAAATCGCGTCAAGGCGTGGTTTCACACTTAATGACAGGCTTTGAGGTCTTTAAACAAGGCACGACTCAGCCGGTTGCCGCTGATGGCGAGGAGATGGGCGAGCTGGCACTGCGTGGTAACATGGTAATGAAAGGCTATCTAAAAAGCCGTAAAGCCACTGATGAAGCGCTAAAAGACGGCTGGTTTCGCACCGGTGACTTGGGGGTCAAATACCCTGATGGCTATATCAAGATTATGGATAGGCTAAAAGACATCATCATCTCAGGCGGCGAGAATATCTCAAGTATCGAGGTCGAAAACGTCTTATACAAACTACCTGCCGTCCAAAGCTGCGCCGTCGTCGCCGCACCGCACGACAAATGGGGCGAAGTGCCCGTGGCCTTTATCGAGATCCACGAGGGCAGCACCTTACAGCGCGACACTGTCATGGCACACTGCAAGCAGCATTTAGCAGGCTTTAAAGTACCCAAGTATATTATCTTTGCTGAAATACCTAAGACCAGTACCGGCAAAGTACAAAAGTTTGAGCTGCGCCAAGCGGCCAAGTCATTAGCCCATGAGACACCAAAAGTCACGGCTTCCGAGTAGCGCTATGCAGAATACTTATTGATGCTAAGTATTTATTAGTGATAAGTACTTATTAACACTAAATAATAAAGCTCAGCCCAGGGCGTGTCCCTATTTTAAAAATGGTGATAAAAATGAGATAAATCGCAGGCAAACAAGGAAAATAGCGCAGGTAATATCAAGATATTGACCAGCTATTTGACATCGTTTGCCAAAGATTTAGCAATTTTTAGCCCATTTAGTCATAAACGCTTGAATTAGGGACACGCCCTAATTGTCTTAGGCTGAGCTTTTTATTATCAACAGATTGCGATATTACCAAGCGCAACTATCAATTCATCTTTGGCTCAAGCCACTGAAATACCAGCATCCCAACTAGCATCGCAGGAATAAACACATAGGCCTGCCATTGCCCCGTGCCTAATAGTACGACACCAGGCCCAGGACAGATACCGACAAGGCCCCAACCGATACCAAACAGCATCGCGCCGATGACAAGCTTGCTGGTAACCTTAGTTTTGGTCGGCATCTCAATCTCATCGCCTACCCAACTCTTGCGCTGCCGCCGAGCCCATTGCACCCCAACGATAGCGACAGCAAGGCCGCCGCCCATCACTAAGGCCAGTGAGATATCCCACGCGCCAAATACGTCCAAAAACCCTTGCACCTTAACCGGATCGGTCATACCTGATATCAGCAGTCCTAAGCCAAACAGCAGTCCTGTTTGTAAGCCGATGATATTTTTTAGCATAGTTCATTCTCACTATTTATTTTCTTTTTCTCAAAACCTCTAGCCATAGCAGCCATTTAAATCAAGCCCAATACTTGCCGGCCGATAAACACGGTGATGATGCCGAACGCCATAAAAGTCGCTGTGGCTACCATTGAGCGCGGCGACAAGCGCGCATTACCGCAGATGCCGTGACCACTCGTGCAACCTGAGCCTAAGCGCGTACCAAAGCCGACTAACAACCCTGCTGCAATCAGCAGCGGTAAAGAGGTCGTAACCTCTATATCAGGTAAAGGTCTGAACACACTATAAAGTAAAGGCGAGAGAACTAAACCTGCAATAAACAGTACTTGCCACATCTCGACGCGCTTTGGCTTTAGCAGGCTTGAAGTAATACCGCTAATACCAGCTATACGGCCAATACCTAAGAGTAAGATAACCGTCGCTACGCCTAATATGAGACCGCCGACCAAGGATATCGGCGTAAAGGCCAGCCAATCTATTTGTATACCCATAATGAGAGATCCAAAAGCTACTTTGTTTTATATAAAAACATTATATATTAAAATATAATAAATAGCTAAAAAAATACTGAGCGACTGCATTAACAGGCTCAGTATTTTTAAGTGCTTGAGTTATTGACGGTTATATTCTCCAATATGAAGCCTGTAAGCGCCAAAGTAGCTATTAAGCAGACTGCTCTGCTAATACTTGCTCAAGAGCGCTTTCAAAACGCTGAACCGCACCGTCGATATCGGTTAACTTATCGAGACCAAATAGTCCTACGCGGAACGTTTTGAAGCTATCAGGCTCGCCTACTTTCAAAGGCACGCCAGCGGCAATCTGTACGCCAGCCGCCGCAAACGCCGCGCCTTTATGCATATCATCACGGTCGGTGTAGCATACCACCACGCCTGGTGCTTGGTAGCCTTCTGCTGCCACGCTCGCAATCCCTTTGGCTTCGAGCACTTGACGAATGCGCTTACCCAGCTGCCACTGCGCATCGCATAGTTTATCAAAACCGATCTTTTTGGCTTCATTGACGGTGTCGCGGAACTGGCGCAAGCTATCGGTTGGCATTGTCGCATGATAAGCGTGACCGCCATTCTCATAAGCGCGCATAATCTCTAACCACTTCTTTAAGTCCAGACTAAAGCTATTAGATTCTGTATTTTCTACGCGCTGGACGGCCGCATCGCTCATCATCACAAGCCCTGCGCAAGGGGTACTACTCCAGCCTTTTTGCGGCGCACTGATCAACACGTCGATGCCCAAGTCTTTCATATCGAGCCAGACACAACCTGAGGCGATACAGTCAATGACCAATAAGCCGCCAACGCTATGAGTGGCCTCGCTCAAAGCTTTGATATAGTCATTAGGCAGAATCATACCGGCTGAGGTTTCAACGTGCGGGGCAAATACCATGGCAGGCTTGGTCTCTTTAATTTTAGCGACTGCATCTTCGATCGCGACAGGAGCAAACGGCTTTGGCGCGTCGCTATCTTCGCGCTGGGCGTTTAATACCGTAGAGGATTTGGCAAGATTGCCTTTTTCTAAAATTTGCGTCCAGCGATAACTAAACATACCGTTACGAATGATCAAGCAGTCTTGATCTTTGGCCAGCTGATTGGCTACCGCTTCCATGCCATAAGTACCCGAGCCAGGAACGATGGCGACCGCATCGGCGTTATAGACAGATTTTAGGTCGCTCGATAAGTCGTTCATGACTTGCTGAAAGACTTCTGACATATGGTTTAGGGCGCGGTCAGTATAAACCACGGAGTATTCTAGTAGGCCATTTGGATCAATATCTTGACGTAAGGCAGTCATGGGATGCTCCTTGCTCGTTGTCGGATTTTTGGATGGGTATAACCTGTGTTTTTCGCCCCATTGATTATAGGGGGTAATCTACCAAAAAACCAACCCGTGTTTAGTGAACGGGCGAGTAAGACATTTAGCGGCGGCGGTGGGCGTCTTGGAGTCCAGAGACCACAAAATCTAGCAGCTCACTGTCGCCTTGGCGGGCGGCTTTGCGCATGAGCTTGGATGGTGCGTGGGTCAGCGTTTGGGTAAGGCGACGTGACAGCTCGGTGAGGATATCTTCGGGATCGGCATTGTCTTGCTGTAGCTTGGCGATAGAAGCCTGTAGCAGCTTGTCCACCTGATCATGAGTACGGGCACGATACTGCTGGATGTCTTTGCCAACTTGACGGACCTGAAAACGGCGATCCATCTCAACGACCAGCTGACTGACCAGCAACTCGGCATCGACAGCTGCCTGCCTGCGCTGCTCGATATTGCCTGCGATCACATGCTGCAAATCATCGACCGAGTACAGATATACATCATCGATACGGCTGATGGTCGAGTCGATGTCGCGCGGTACTGCCAAGTCGATCATCAGCATCGGCTGATAACGACGGCGCTTGAGTGCCTGTAGCGTCATGGTTTTATCGATGAGTACATCCATACTGCCACTACAGCTACTGACAATATCGGCCTCGCCCAGCACTTGCGGCAGCTCTGCAAGTGCTCTGACCTCGACGCGGCGATTGGGATGACGCAATTCGGCCGCCAAGGCTTCGGCGCGCTCAGGATTGCGATTACAGATAATCACTCGCCCCACACCCAGCCCTGCGATATGCGTCGCCACCAAGCGGTTCATCTCTCCTGCGGCAACGACCAATAGCGTCCGACTGGGCAAATCATCAAATATCTGCGTGACCAGTTTGGCCGCAGCAAAGCTAAGCGATACCGCTTGCGCGCCTACTTTGGTCTCATTTCGCACGCGTTTGGCCGCGGCAAAGACTTGATCGACAATCCAGCCGAGCTGATTACTCAAGGCTTTTTGTTCTTGTGCCAAATGGACGGCGCGCTTGATTTGACCAAGGATTTGCGGCTCACCCAAGATCATCGAGTCCAAACCTGCGGCCACTCGCAGCCAATGCGTCAGAGCATGGGTATCACGGTGCACGTATAGATGAGGCTCAATCTCGGCCAGTGGCAGCTGCTTAAACTCAGCTAGCCATGTTTTTATCTTAATGATATGAGCGCTGATGGCGGCGGCCGATAGAGTGGTGCTGGTGGTCGTGGTGGCGTTGGTTGCAGACTGGGCAGGCTCGCTTTCTACAGGCTGCGGTACCAGTGCATAAATCTCGGTACGGTTACAGGTCGAGACGATCACGCTGCCATCGGTAAAGGCCTGTAACTGCTCGAGTGCGACATTCACATCGTCACCAACAAGCGCCAAGCGCTCTCGTAGAGCGACTGGTGCGGTTTTGTGATTGACCCCAATGACCACTAATCTCATTATCGATAGACCATAAACATGACGCCTAGCTGCCCACTCACGCTATCTTATTATTTTTAAAAGACAGTTTTTGACGACAGCGCTGAAAGGAAGACCCTAAAAACCGCTTATTATATCATTATTGCTGGCGTTAATTAACACTCACCCATCTATGATAGCGATATCTCTGTATCTGGTCGCAAATGTAACAAATCAACTACCGATATGATTGATAAAATCAATGGATGTGTTTTGGCAAATAGTCGCTAAGATCACCATAAATCATTCGCTTAGTGTCGCCTAACTTGTTATATTTCCACAGTATTCTGGTCAGCATAGCTATTTGTATAAAAGTTCTAGCAAAATAACTTATGCTTAAAACAAGTATCAGTCATAGCCTATCAATAGAATGATGATTGCTCAGATATGAGTAACACGGCTGCTATTGTTTATCTTGTCATTCTACTCTTATAATGTTTGACAGGCGCTTTCATCTGAGTGTTACCCTAAGTTTTCATCTCAGCCATTATCATTGAAAACGCACCTTAACCTGACGAACCACTCCTTATTAAACGCTACCTATGGATTAGGCAGTCACTATCGGGCGAACACAGCTATTTATGATTTTTTTTGGGTCATTATTTCGGGCACCGCCAGCACTTGATGAGCGATTGAGCCTACGCGCTTTATTAAACCTCATTATAGAGCGCTTGTGCCAACGCTATCGACTAACGCTATCGTTGGCTGTTTGTCTGTGCCTATCTGCCCCTGTGCACGCCAGTGCTATCGATACCCCAGCGAAGGCAGAAAACCGGCAAAACAGCGCCAGCACGCTTACGAGCGCAGCGACACCCAGCGCCGGTGAAAGACTGCCAGAGACTGTCGATGTGCAGCGCTTGGCTCCTGCTAGTATCTGGCAGCCTGAGCTAAGCGAGCCAAGCTTGTACGCGCTTTTGGCAGCAGAGTTTGCCGCTGATCGCGATGACAAACAACGCGCCGTCGCCATCTATAAACAGCAGTCATTCAAAAAAGATGCCACCGCTGTCTTTGAGCGGGCGCTGAGCCTGTCTTTACAAAATGAGAGTGTGGGCGACTCGTTACAGTTTGCCAAAACGTGGCAAGAGCAAAACCCCGATCACGTGCCTGCTTGGTTTTATGTCGCACATTTGGCACTGCGCGCACACGATTACGTCTTGGCAGGCGAGACACTAAACCGCATCTTACGCTACGATCCACGCGCCGACTTAAGCGAGATATTAATCGGTATCTATCCCAATACCGATGCTGACAAACGCGATCTACTCGCCGCGCTTCAGCCGCTCGATAGCACGCAAAATGCGTCATTATCGGTACTAAAAGCAGGCCTGCTCTATCAATTTAATGAGCCTGAGATTGCTATTGTACATATCAACCGTGCGCTGGCACGCCAGCCTGACTATGTGCCATTTATTACCCTAAAGGCAGATATCTTACGCAAAATCGTCACCGCCGAAACCGTGGTCAATTACCTTAGCCAAGCGCGCTTGCGCAACCCTGATAGCAAGAGTCTGTACCTATACGAGATTCGCTATTTACTGGACTTAAAACAAAGCCAAGAGGCGTGGCAATTATTACTACAAGCGCACGAGCGTTTTCGTGAGGATGCGGAGATTACCTTGCTTGCCGCCTTGGTCAGTCTGGATGTCGAAGAGTACCGCAGCGCTGATGAGCTGCTAAATATACTCGCCAAATCTCCGGCCTATCTCGATCGGGCCTATTATTATCTGGGCATCAGTGCTGAGCGTCAGCAGCGCTTTGAGCAAGCCAAACACTATCTCAATGCAGTGATGCAAGAGGACTTGGTATTGGAGGCACGTCGAAAGGTAGTGGCGTTTGAGCTACTTGATGACGATGTCGCTGCCGCCATCAGCACCTTAGAAAAACTACGCAAACAATTTAGCGTCTTTGCCCCTGACACTTATGTCATGCAGGCCGATATTTTATGGCAACAAAACGAGCCGGATGAAGCGCTACGGCTGTTGACTCGGGCAGCGCGTAAATACCCTGACAATGAGATGCTATTGTTTGCTCGCGCTCAGCTCCTCGATGATAAAAACGACTATATCGTCAAACGCACCTTGCTCAATCATCTACGCGCGCTCGATCCGAGCAATCTGGCCTATCGGCTAAGTTATGCCCAGCTGCTCTTGGCCAATGAGCCAAACTCTGAGCAAGGCTTGGCCTTGGCGACCGACATCATCCAAATTCGTTATGATGATCCGCGCTACGACAACGAGCTGCACTTGCAAGCGCTCAACATATTGGCAAGTAACGCCTTGACCAACCAACGCTATCAGCAAGTCATCGACTATCTACAGACGCCTTATGATGTCTTTCCGACCTTACGCTCAGGCACGCTGTTGCTACGTGCCTATCAAGGCCTGGGCGATAACGCCAAAGTCGAGGCTTTGCTTGCCGACTTGCAGAAGCGCTTTTCATTTGGTCAGCATAATATCAGCGACCGCATACAACTGTATTAGGGTGTGTGCAAAAGCGGGGTGCGGGTACCGGTTACAAGGCACTTATAAGAAGCTAACAGCCGCGTATAAGCGAGTAACAAATAGCGCTTAAGCTAGCCTTTGATCAAAATTATTATTTTTGCAAATTTGTTTGTTTTGAGGATGTTTTATGCCAGTTGCCACCCTTTTTTTTCAGCTCTCTGCCAAGTTTAAATCTAAATCCAAGTGCGAATCTAAGTTTCAGTCTAAAGCTAAATCGCAAAAGCTGACCCTGCTGACAGCGATGGCGGCTACCCTTGCCATCACCTCTGGCTGTCAGTCTCTAAAGACTGCCAATACTAGCCATCAATCAGGTACCATGATACAAGCTCAAAACGCAGATCAGCCCAAAAAGCTAGAGAGCTTTAACATCACAGGTAAGATTGGCGTGACAACACCTGCTAACGACTCGTCTGGTACCCAAGGCGGTAGTGCGTTTTATGCGTGGGGACAAGAAAACGATCGTTTTGCTATTGAACTCATCGGCGCGCTCGGTATTGGCAAAACCAATATCGAATACGATGGTCAGACGGCCACCTTGGTCAGCGAAAAAACCGGTACTTTGACCGCCGATGATCCTGAGGAACTATTACAAAAAGCCACTGGCTGGCAAGCGCCTATCTCGCAAATGCCTTATTGGATCTCTGGTAGCCCAGCGCCCTCAGATAGCGCTCCACAAATGGATGCTCAGAACCGCCTGATAAGCTCGGTCAATGGTGAGTGGACAGCTAGCTTTACCTATAAAGGCTCAGACAAACGACCTTCCAAAATCAGCGCAGTGCAGCCACAAGGCAACAAGGTTGTCATGACGATTAATCATTAATCCATCAGGTATCAACAACGGATCGCCTTTTAAAAGCTATCATGGCTCATTAAGATAGTTTTTTATGACTGTACCTTATGATGAAAAAACATGACTGAAGACATATGATTGAAAATATAGCAGCATCATCTGCTTCTACGATGACTCGTCTCTCACCTGCAAAAATCAATCTATTTTTGCACATTACAGGCAAGCGTACTGATGGCTATCATGATTTGCAAACCGTATTTCGCTTGCTCGATTGGGGCGATTATTTGCATTTTTCACTCATGGATGGTGCTGTGATACCAACGGCTGATGGCGAAGCAGATGCCGATACCCTCTGTCATCAGCTATTGGTATTAGAGGGTGCAGAGACAATCACGACTAATATAGAAGACAACTTAATTTTTAAAGCGGCGCGCGCTTTATTGGCCGCGGCCATAGCGTCAAACAAGCTACCCAAGCAGCTTACGCCAGTGACGATTGAGCTGGACAAACACTTACCCATGGGCGCAGGGCTGGGCGGTGGCTCCTCTAATGCCGCAACGACACTGCTGGCACTTAATGAGATATGGGCGTTTGGTTTCTCCCAAGATGAGATGATAGGCATCGGTGCGACAGTAGGCGCAGACGTACCCATCTTTATTTTTGGTCAAGATGCGATTGCGATGGGTATTGGTGAAAAATTAACTGCCATCAATTTGCCTGACCAGCAGTATTTAGTCTTAACGCCTGAGGCGCATGTCAATACTGCCAAACTATTCGCCCACCCCAAACTACGGCGAGATATCAATTCTCTGTCGATTGATACGATTAAAAATCAATCCAATGATTATGTTCAAAATTTGAATACGCCTTATTACAATGTCTTTACGCCAGTAGTCACCAGCCTCGCTCCTGCGGTTGCAGAGGCTTTAGATTACTTAAAAGGGTTAGAATCGCAAGCACTGGGCATAGCACGAATGACCGGCTCTGGTAGTGCGGTGTTTTTGCCATTGGATGTCAGTATTGCCAATGATAAAAATCTATTGGCAAAATGGGTTGAAGAGGCGCCTTGTCCTGCTTACTTGGTAGATAACTTATAATGGCGCTATAGTTAGCTGAATGTAAAACTGTTATGGATTTAAACGCGCTACTGGTATAAATTTTACTTGCGTGCTGCGTTCCCAGAGGCTGCGCAAAATTCATCCCAGTAGCGCTATGACATTTTTAGAGTGTATCGACTATATCAGAGTACAGACTGCGTCCCAAAAGCGGCGGCTTTCCTATACACACTAGGGCGGCTGATATAGATGCTCCTTTCGCGCTACGCCGATGGAGACTACGTAACTGTATTTAAAAAAAGTATCACAACAGCACGTCAGAAAAATTTATACCCGCTTCACGTTGAAATATAATGTATCTGTGTTATTTGGAATCGACTATATAAAAAAATCGAGTGCAAAAACTTTGAATAAATACCAGAAAAAGGCGCAAATGACTTGCAAAATCTAAAAATTTACTTATAATAGGTCGCCACAATAGGGGTATAGCCAAGTTGGTAAGGCATCAGGTTTTGATCCTGACATCCGTTGGTTCGAGTCCAGCTACCCCTGCCATTTTTAGTTTGGATTGCTAGTGATAGCAATTGACAACACCTTCCCAATTTCGGTATAGTTCGCAATGAACACCGCTAGGGAACACCGTTTTAGACGGTTGATAGGTAGCGACGCCTAGCTAATACTTTGTTAGCATTCAGCGCTCTTCCTGCCTAGACATTACAGGGGTATAGCCAAGTTGGTAAGGCATCAGGTTTTGATCCTGACATCCGTTGGTTCGAGTCCAGCTACCCCTGCCATTTTTTACTATCTTAATAGTCTATAATTACTTTCACCACTCTTTTCTTTATTTGGGCAGTTAGACACTGCTTAGTGGTCGCTGCTTGAGTCAATAAATAGGACTTCAGTCATGCCTTATTTGGCAATTTTTACGGGCAACGCCCATCCAGAACTTGCGAAAACCGTCGCCGACCACCTACACATTCCTCTTGGTAAAGCTGACATCACGCGTTTTTCTGATGGCGAAATTGCCGTGGAAATCAAAGAGCACGTGCGCGGTAAAGACGTATTTATCATGCAGCCGACTTGTGCACCGACCAACGACAATTTGATGGAAATTATGATGATGGCGGATGCGCTCCGTCGCTCTAGTGCGGGCCGTATCACAGCAGTGATGCCGTACTTTGGTTATGCCCGTCAAGACCGTCGTCCACGCTCAGCTCGCGTCCCTATCTCAGCCAAAGTCGTCGCCGATATGCTAAATATCGTCAGTATCGACCGCGTCATGACCGTAGATTTGCACTCAGATCAGATTCAGGGTTTCTTTGACATCCCTGTCGACAACATCTACGGCACCCCTGTCCTGTTAAATGACCTACAAAAACAAGACTACGACAACATCATGGTGGTATCACCTGACGTTGGTGGTGTGGTACGTGCTCGTGCGATGGCCAAACAATTGGGCGACACCGACATGGCGATTATCGATAAACGCCGTGCCCGTGCCAATGAGTCGCAAGTGATGCACATCATCGGTGATGTGCGTGATCGTGACTGCGTCATCGTTGATGATATGGTCGATACCGCAGGCACCCTATGCAAAGCCGCTGAAGCATTAAAAGAAAACGGCGCGCGCCGCGTATTGGCTTACATCACCCACCCTGTACTATCGGGTAATGCGCTAAAAAACATCTCTGAGTCAGCCCTAGATGAAGTGGTCGTGACTGATACCATTCCATTGTCTCCTGCTGCTCAATCTTGTAGCAAAATCCGCCAAGTCAGTATCGCACCGATGCTCGCTGAGAGCTTACGCCGCATCAATAACGAAGAGTCTATCAGCGCCATGTTTGACGCCTAACGACTTGTGTATCAGTGGCGGTTTGCACATACAGCTACACGGACACCTGATATAAAAAAAACAGCGCCATATTTGATGATATGGCGCTGTTTTTTATGTTCGCATTTTGCGTAGGTCTTTATTATTGCTACAAAACCACGTATAATGCGCGCCTGTGCCGACCGTTTGTGTGATCTTTGATGGTTGGCATCTTTAAAAGTGCTGATCACGTTTGCCAGATAGGTTTTTGCTGATATTTGTCAGTAAACGATGACGGCAAACATATTGCTCGGTTTTTTGGTTGTCAGCATCACTGATGACCGGTCATCGAGCTTTCATCACGTATTAGTGGATTGGTCGCAAATCCACTTTTTTATGACCAGACACTTCATTTATCTTTTTATAGGATTGTATCCATGAGTATTAATCATTTCGAACTAAGTGCAGTTGCCCGTTCTGCAGAACAGCAAGGTAAAGGTGCGAGCCGCCGCCTACGTAAGCAGAACCTAGTACCTGCTATCATCTATGGTGGTGACGAAGAGCCAACTGCGGTTTCTATCAAAATCAATGAGCTGGTTAAGTCTCTTGAATTTGAAGCGTTTTTCTCACACATCTTGACGCTAAATGTCGATGGCGAAGCGCATCAGGTCGTTATCAAAGACCTACAACGCCATCCAGCTAAAGGCTTCCCAATGCATGCTGATTTCCAGCGCATTGTAAAAGGTCATAAGATCAACATGAATGTTCCTGTGCATTTCACTGGCCGTGAAGAAGCACCAGGTACAAAAGCTGGCGGTATCTTGTCTACCCTAGTCTCTGACATCGAAATTGTTTGCCTACCATCACAACTACCTGAATACCTAGAAGTTGACGTATCAGGCATGGAAATCGGCGATCTATTCCGTCTATCAGACATCAAACTACCAGAAGGCGTTGTCATCTTCGAACTTGATATGGAAGATGCACACGACCGTACTATCGTTAACATGCAGCCACCAACGGTTGAAGAAGTTGACGAAGATGCTGACGAAGTTGATGCAGCTGATGTACCTGCGACCGAGCAAGGCGCTGAAAACGAAGACGGCGAATAATAAACGACCGCTAGGTCGTGGCACTATGCCGTCGACCTGCTGATAGGTTCGTTTCGTCAAAAAAAACAGCAGGTGATGTATATCTCCTGCTGTTTTTGTAAGTAGGGTTTAAGCATCACAGTGCTGTCAGACATAAACGACAGCACGACCAACCTTACGCTCATTTATCACATTTAAGCAGGATGTTTTTATGGCCATAAAGCTTATTGTCGGTCTTGGTAATCCCGGTCAGCAGTATATGTTTACGCGTCATAATGCAGGATTTTGGTTTGTCTACCATTTGGCGCAGCAGTTCAACATCCCCCTTTCTCCTGACAAAAAGTTTCATGGGATAACGGGACGCGGACAGATTCATGGCGCTGATGTACGCTTGCTGATGCCATCAACCTTTATGAACAAGTCGGGTCAATCAGTGGTTCCGATGGTCAACTTTTATGGCATCGACAACGATGAGCTGTTGATCGCGCACGACGAGCTGGATATTCCAGCGGGTAGTATCAAGCTCAAAACCAATGGCGGCCATGGCGGCCATAACGGTCTGCGCGATATCACCCCGCATATCGGCAACGACTTTCATCGACTGCGTATCGGTATCGGGCATCCAGGTCACAAATCGAAGGTCAGTGGACATGTCCTCTCAAAGGCCTCACCTGATGAGCAAATTGCCATCGACAGTGCTCTGAGCGCCGCGTTTGATGCGTTGCCATTGCTGTTGGGCGGCGATATCGAAAAAGCCCGTTCACAAATCAATAGCTTTAAATTACCAGAATAATGCTATAAAATTGCGCCAGCCTTTTATTTTTGCAAAATCATCCCCATTAACCTTTTGATTTCGCTCATTTAATCTGTTTTTAATATTCGTTTCACTAAGGAAGCACCTTATGCTACTTAATATGCTCAAATGCAAACTTCACCGTGCCCGCGTCACTCATGCCGAGCTGCACTATGAAGGCTCATGCGGTATCGATGGTGATTTATTGGACCTCGCCGGTCTGCACGAAAACGAATCAATCGACATCTATAATGTCACCAATGGCAAGCGTTTTCGCACTTATGCGATTCGTGCCGAAGCAGGCTCTGGTATCATCTCATTAAATGGTGCGGCTGCTCATATGGCAGACTTAGGCGATATCGTTATTATCTGTGCTTATGCGCACTTTGATGAAGCAGAAGCTGCGACCTACCAGCCAAAACTGGTCTACTGCAACGAAGACAACACGGTAAAAGACACCGCCAATATCATCCCTGTGCAAGTGGCTTAAGCGCCTGACGCTCCAAGCGCCGCTGACTCATATCAGGCATCACCGCTGTCAGCCGTCAGGGCATATATATGATTATCGTACATAAAAGCTGACTCTACAGAGGATTCAGCTTTTTTTGTGCCATTTTTATCTGGCACATTTATATTTGTATCCAAACTTAAAGACGGGCGGCGCTGGGCAATACCTGCCAGCTACTTTGTAAATAAACCTAGTTTTAACGGTTCGACAAGTTTTAACGCCTTGACAGAGCTTAGCGTGTTTTTTGAGTTTGATGTTATGATTCATTGATAAGGAAAGACACTGATGTGGTTGGCAGTTATTGCTGTATTGATCGGCTTGGCAATTTTGGTATGGAGTGCAGACGTTTTTATTGATGGTGCCACGGCGCTGGCAAAAAAACTCAATGTACCCAGTTTTTTGATTGGAGTTATTATTTTGGGTCTTGGCACTTCTGCACCCGAAATGGTGGTGTCGGTACTGGCCGCCTTAGAAGGCAGTCCAGAGCTGGCACTGGGTAATGCCTATGGCTCAAATATCATCAATATCGCCTTGGTACTGGGCGCAACTGCCCTAATAAGCCCCATAATCATCCATAAAGGCATCATAAAACGCGATCTGCCAATATTACTCATCATTACTGCTTTGGCCGCGTGGCAGCTGCGTGACGGGCAGCTGAGTATCGTTGACGGACTGGTACTCTTAGCACTATTGGTCGTGGTCTTGGGCATCCAAATCGTGCTGAGCGTGCGCGAAGGCAGCTCACATAAGGTTGATGATATCAATGATAATAAGATTGTAGAGCACCGCGCAGTGGATGACGCGCTGAGCGCAGCAGATAGTGAGCCAAGCTTGCTGCGTGGTTTGTGGGCGTTGTTCCTTGGACTGACCATGCTGGTGGCCAGCTCGCGCGCCATCGTCTGGGGCGCAGTAGAGTTGGCAACACTATGGGGATTGAGCGAGCTGATTATCGGTCTGACCATCGTCGCCGTCGGCACGTCTTTGCCTGAGCTGGTGGCCAGCCTATCAGCGGCGCGCAAAGGCGAACACGATATGGCACTGGGCAACATCATCGGCTCTAATATTTTCAACACTTTAGGTGTGGTGGGTCTGGCAGCAGTCATCGCTCCGATTAGCGCCAGTCCGATTATTTTGTCGCGTGATGTGCTGGCGATGAGTGCGATTACGCTGCTACTTGTCGTGCTGTGTAGCGCTGCTTTTATCAGACATCGCCCCTTTGGCCGAGGCTCAGGTGCGGCGTTGATGCTGTTTTTTGTCGGCTACACACTGTGGCTGATGCAAACCGTCAATATGTAGAGATAAGATGAGATTGAGGTAGCTGTGCTAACTGCCAGCGCTTTATCATCCCTGTATGATAAGCGGTACAAATGACGCTTATCATATAGTGAGTTCAGTATAAAAAAGATACAGTGAGACTGGGATAAATTTTATGCAGCATCGAGCAGCGCAGGCACAGCATGCAAGGAAAATGTATACCCGTTCCACATTGCCATATAATGTATCTGTTTTATTTAGAATCGACTATACAAGCTCACCGTTATTGATTTTTCTTACGGTTTTTAAAACCGCGCCATAGTCCCTCATGCGCCACTTTTGGCATCTTAAGAGTAATGGAATTTGAGAGCATATCTTGTACGGCAAGACCGCGGCGATTAAACAAACAAAACACGTAATTAAAAATTAAACCCAAGAACGCACTGGTTAGCATAATCGTGCGCGAACCACCGATCAGGCTGCCGATGACACCAAACAGCAACGGCATCAAACAAGCCGCCAATATACGTTTAAATGACTGTCCCCAAGTCAATAAATGCCCAGCATTGTTGATGGTCTTTAGCCGCCATGTCTGCATGCCAAGGGTCTGGCCGCCGCGTCGCCAAAATATCCCATAAAACGCCACCAAGGTCAAAACAAAAGCCGGCGTCATGACAAGGTTTTGATACCAAGTCGGTAGCGACTGCGCTTGCGACGATTCGGTGCCAGTCTCCATGGTCAGCAAAGTCCCAAGCACCGTCAATACCGTACCGACCAAAAACAACAGCGCCAAAATCAGCATGCCATCATACAAAATCGCCACCACCCGAGTTAAGGGTTTGGCAATGCTAGGGGCTTCATTTGGGTCTTGCTGCACAGGCGCGCCGGGTGCAGAGGATTTAGGCGCAGTTTTTGGCGGGCGTTTGGATAAACTCTTTGACATGGTACAAGCTCATAGCAAGCAGTGGATAGTAGCGCTATTGTACCGTAATTCAAACGCTTATCGTACCTTTGATGATTAAAGACGTATGCGCCACCTGCTACTGGTATGTATTGTGCGCAAATGATAGGTATAAAAATGACAGACACAAAAAAATCGCCAAAGTGTCATAAGACAGGCGATTATTTTAGGTTTTGCTTAAACTTTAAAAAGATAAGCTAGTATGCAAATGGTGCGCCTGGAGAGATTCGAACTCCCGACCCCTTAGTTCGTAGCCAAGTGCTCTATCCAACTGAGCTACAGGCGCGTATTTTGCATATCATTCACTACAGTGTTTAATAACAATTGCAGTAAATTAGGTTGGTCATTATATAGATAATATCGCTTGTGTCAACTGATTTATTAAGATAATTTCAAATTATTTTTTGAAGTCATCGCTAAAAAATCATTTATCGTCGATATACTGCGTTAGCACTATTATAACAACAAAATAAATGGCGGTGAAGGAGGGATTCGAACCCTCGATACGCTTACACGTATGGTTCCTTAGCAGGGAACTGGTTTCAGCCACTCACCCACTTCACCGAACGAAGTAAGACACTTATAATACTGTTCAATAACAGCCTTACAAATACAGTATCGATGCTAACGATACGTCTTATGTCGTGGGCGAGTATTATAACAAAGCCAAAACGAATTGCAAGCCTTGTCGGCATATTTAATCTCGCTTTTATGATAATTATTGATTTAAATGCTGTTATCGCTCATTGTGACCAACAATACTGCCCAAATCTACACATCAGATACCCCCTATCCCTATGGCTACAATAGGCTGGTTTGTTTGAATGAATCACCTGCCATAAGCACAATCCATACAACGCAAAACTGGCACTTTTTATGTCTGTAGAACGCTGCTTATTTAAAACAGGTTAACGCTATGCTGATACTGGCTTTTTGCTTATTGGCTGGCTATAGTATTTATCAGTTTTCTGATCGCTCTTATAAATAAAAGGATATGTTATGCGACCCGTGGTACTGTGTTTTTCAGGATTGGACCCCTCAGGCGGTGCTGGGCTACAAGCGGATATCGAGGCCATCGGCCAGGCCGGCGCCCATGCCGCCATCGCTTGTACCGCCATCACCATCCAAAGCTCGCAGCAGGTGTTTGGGTTTGAGGCATGCGCGGCCAGTTTGGTCAAGGATCAAGCCGTCGCCGTGCTCGAAGATCTGCCGGTCCGTGCCATCAAATCTGGCATGCTTGGCACCACTGACAATATCGCCATGCTCATAGAGCTGTTTGCCAAGCAAACCATCGACGCTGACACGCCGTTTGTCTTAGACCCTGTGCTGGTCGCCAATAGCGGCGGCAGCTTGGGCGATGAGCAGACCTTGGTCACCGCCTTTCGCAAGCTGCTCCCCTACGCGACCTTAATCACACCCAATACACATGAGCTGCGTGCGCTAAGCGGCGAGCAAGACCTACATGTCGCTGCAAAAAAACTGTGTGCGCAAGGCACCCATGCCGTCTTGGTAAAAACCTCCCATGACTTCGACAGCGGCGATATCGAGCAGTATCTGTATATCAATGGTGAGATGGTACATCAGAGTATCTTGCCACGCCTAAAAGGCGAGTTTCATGGCTCTGGCTGCTCACTTGCCAGCTTTATCGCGGGCCGCTTAGCCATGGGCGATGCGCTGATTGACGCCGTCAAAGCGGCAGATGACTGGATCACTCAGACGCTACGCGCCGCTGATGTCCCGCACCCTGACGATGACGCCGCCCAATTGATACCCAATCGTTTTGTCAATTATTCACATATCCAATAAATATATACAAAAAGGCCGCTCTATATCGATAGAGCGCCCTTTACTCAGGCTAATTAACAGCGCAGCGTCCTAGTGTTAGCCCAACATTGGCATAAAGCTGGCGGCCAAACCACCGATGAATATCTCGAGTAAATAAAACGCCAAAAAAGCCACCATCGGTGACAAATCAAGCATGCCTAAGTTTGGCGTGATGCGGCGAAACGGCGCCAAAATAGGCTCAGCCAGACTGATGATAATACCGATAATCGGATGCTGAGACTGGGTAAACACCACAATCCAGCTGACGATAATAGAGCCGATGACCAAGTAGCGACACATACGTAAAAAGTCTAATAATAAGCTGGTGGTACCCGTAAAAAACAACGGCACCGGCGCAATGCCTTTATGCATTAAGGCAGCTTTGCCAGAGATGTCGATCAGACGAATCAAAAACATCAGTACAATGGCGGCGATGCTGATACGGCCTTGCGCGACGGTCGGAAAAATACGCCCAAACACATCGACGATATGGGTCGCTTTATAGGCAGGGGCAATCATGGGGTTACGAGCATCCATACCAGCAAACTGCAGCATAAAACGAATAAACACCAACATCATGGCGAAAGTGGTGACCAAATCAAAGATTTGAAATAACATGTTGTTCATGAAGCGCTACTCAATGTGACGTTATTAACGGATTTTAAGAAGACGAATGTCTTTATCAGGCGTTTTTTGATTATAAATGAGATATGCCATCATGCCTGACATATCCCAAGATAGAGAGACAGTAGTCAGCGATTATTTACTCATCTCTTCGCTCAGCGCTTGGCTACGATCGTAGCAGGCTTGCATGGCTTCAATGATTTGACGACCAATCTCGTTGGCTTGCATAGACTCGACAGCCGCTTGCGTCGTACCATTTGGCGAGGTGACCTTACGGCGCAGCTCGGCTGGTGCGTCATCACTATTCATCGCCATTTTTGCCGCGCCTAGCATGGTCTGCATGGCCAGTGCTGACGCTTGCTCTTTATCCAACCCCAGCGCGACCGCACCATCAACCATCGACTCGATAAAGTAAAACATATAAGCAGGCGCTGAGCCTGAAACGGCCGTGACCGCATGCATATGTGCTTCATCATCGACCCACATGACTAGCCCTGAGGCTTCCATCACCGCCGTTGCCAATTGCTTTTGTTCTGCAGAGATAGTGTCTGTACCATATAGACCAGTCGCGCCCATCTGAATCATCGCCGGTGTGTTTGGCATCGCGCGCACGATATTGCTATAGCCGCCGAGCATGTCTGTCAACAAAGCCGTCGACAGACCTGCGGCGACCGAAATCACCAGCTGCTGTTCTAGCGCATCGGCAAAGCCGCTCACCACTGCTTTCATCACTTGCGGCTTGACGGCCAATACCACGATGTCAGCACCGATAACAGCAGCGGTAGCATCGGCGGTTGGGTCGACAGTGTTTAATCCTTTAGCAGATAGCTGCTCGCGCGCCTCGCTACTAGGATCAGCGACTGTAATCAAGCTTGGCTCCACACCACAGCTGACAAGCCCACTAATCAGAGCCTGCGCCATGTTGCCGCCACCGATAAAGCTGATTTTTTTATTATCTAATACTGACATACTTATCTCCTACGCAAAAATCCAAAAGTATTCAAACTAACATACTGCTAGGGAAAATGACACTCAGTTTACCATACTGCTACTGGCATCGTTTGATAAATTCAGTGGCTTACTCGCCCGCTTGACGCCTCATTGACTGATAGAGTGATCGCCTCTATCAGAACGGATTTTGGCGCAGCTTTGGTGTTGCTGGCTTTGTTGTCTGGCGCGCTTTTTGTATCATTATCTGACTGATGATACCCTCAGCTATCTCATTAAGCGCCGCCGGATGATTACTCTCTACGCGCATGATATCTGTGTGCAATATCCAACAATCAAAAGGCGACAACAATAAGATAGGCACGGCAGCTGCGTTTTCGATCAGATCGTCTTGCCCGTCTTTTGAATGGCTAAAGTCGACGCTTACTATCACCAAGCTTTCCCGCAGCCATACTGGTATGCCCAGCGTTTGATATAGTTTTTTGCCCGCTTGTGGCCGCGGCATGGACACCGTGCGCACGCGCTGCTGCCGCGCTAACGGCGCAAACGAGAGACGCATTGTACCCTGATGGTTGGCAAGCTTACCTCTTAGCGTGTCTTTGCTTAACATGTCCTTACTGAACGCAGCACTACCGCTTCTATCACCACCCAATAGAGTAGCCAAAGCATGAGGCCAAATCTTGGCTTGCCAAACGAAATGTGTGTCACTGCGTAATGTCATCAAGATAGGCAGCGGTCTGATAGCAGGTGTACTAGCTACCTCAGCTGTCAGATCAGAGATTACATGCTCCACCTTACCCAGCGGTAACGTCAGCCAATCCAGCCAGTCGCTACTTATACGATACAGCCGCTGACGATAACGGCGTATGACGTAAGACTGTAGACCCGCTTGCCAAAAAAGCGCGGTTTGGTGGTTAGAGTCCTGACGCCGGCTAAGACCAAATACCGCATCTACCAGCTGCTTTGTGGGTGGCAACGGCTCATCTTGAGTAAGCCAATGATGCAGCAATTGGCGCTGACGGTATGGCGGCAGCGTGTTTAGCGCTGCTGTATCTAGTACCCGCTGGGCGGACGCGAGCTGCAAATTATTGACTGCTACCCGCTGCAGATCCGCTACTGCCTGATCATTGAGGATGGATTGCGCGTCACTTAATAGCTGGGTGCTACGAGCGATATTATCAATGACGTTTGGGTTGTACGTGGCCAAAACTGGCATGACATCGCGGCGCAGACCACTACGGACGTTGTCCCCTGCCTCATTGGTTGGGTCATCAATATAGGGGAGTTGTAGACGCTGCGCATAACGGCTGATCGTACTACGTTTGGCGGTCAACCATGGCCGCCACAGTGCGTTGCGCCGTCCACCTTGTATCTGCGTGCGCCACGGCTGTATCCCTGATAGCCCATTGACCCCAGCGCCTTGTATCAGCCGCATCAGTATCGTTTCGGCTTGGTCATCAGCGTGATGCGCAAGCAGCAGTACATCGTCGGTGTTGAGTACGGCGCGCATCACCTCATAGCGGGCGTGCCGTGCTGCCTGCTCGTCTTGACCTTTGACCTGTGCGCGCAAGATTTGACAAGGCAGATTTTGCGCGGTGGCCCAACGTGCGACGTGCTGCGCCCAGACGCCGCTATCTGCTTGCAGACCATGATCGACATGCAGTAACTGCGGCAAAAACGGCAAGCGGCCGTGATGATATAGCTGGACACACAGCGCCGCCAGCGCTAAAGAGTCTCGCCCACCACTACAGGCCAGCCAGACGCGCCGGCCATGCAGCTGCGCGCTGTATTCTGTCAGACTACTCAGCAATGCCTGCGCTAAACCTTCATCAATCGGTCGCGTCGCTATTGGCTTAATAGGAGAGGGAATAATTGCGCTACTGGTCATAATCAGCCTTGTTGATAGCAAGCAAAATATCATGAGCCTTGACATATGTACGTCGTATAGAAATTGTGCTGCTAATTATAGTAAATCCAAATACATCAGATACATGGCGATCAAGTCGCTCAATGCAAAGTTATTTTTTTAAAGTGTTTAAATCGTAGTAGTTAAAAAGTAGCGGAGAATGTCTGAGCGCTTAGATGATTGGATAATTTATTGGCTCAAAATCTTATAAATCACCTCTTATAAATCACCTATGCATAAAAAAACGCGCCATACAATGACACGTTTTTATTTTAACACTTTTATTTTGCGATATGACTCATCAACAAATCAGCAAGGCAGCATCACTTCAGAGTCAAAGGATTTGAGCTTTTCATAACGCAGCGCGCAGCGGGTTTCAACATCCATCTCATTGAGCGCTTTTAATTGATCAGTGAGCAAGGACTTTAGCGCATCCATGACAGGCTGCGGCTGTACGTGCGCGCCCTCACCTTCCTCAATGACCGCATCAATCAGCCCCATTTGATGCAGGTTTACCGCATTTAGCTTTAACGCTTCGCTGGCGTCTTGAGCTTTTTCGGCAGTCTTCCATAAGATAGAAGCGCAGCCTTCAGGTGAGATGACCGAGTAGATACTGTTTTGTAGCATATTGACCCTGTCACCCACGCCGATGGCCAGCGCACCGCCTGAGCCGCCTTCACCAATGATAGTCACGATGATAGGAACTTGTAGACTAGAGAAGACCGCGATACTCTCCGCGATGGCTTGTGCTTGGCCGCGCTCTTCTGCGCCCACTCCTGGATACGCGCCTTGGGTATCGACAAAGGTCATCACCGGAATATTAAACCGCTCGGCCATTTTTACCAAACGAATGACCTTACGGTAGCCTTCGGGGTTGGCCATACCAAAGTTATGGGCGATACGCTCACGCGTACTACGGCCACGGTGCTGACCGATGACCATCACAGGCTGACCCTCAAAACGCGCCAGACCACCTACGATGGCCTTGTCATCGGCAAACGCGCGGTCGCCATGTAATTCATCAAACTCGGTAAACAGCTGATTGACATAGTCCATAAACAATGGACGCTTGGCGTGCCGTGCAAGCTGCACACTATCCCAGACAGTGCTCATAAATGCTTCCCTTTAATAATTATACTCAATAATGTTATCGGTTTTTGATAATAAAAGTACAGTTGTAAACTCAATAGAAGCTATAGTAGCACATCTTAAATGGCATGACATTATTGTCAAAGCGGCTTTTTTTACCTAGATCTGTAAACCATCTTACTAACGATAGGGCACATGCCACCAGTAAGGCGCATTGATACGTCGATGGTGTCCGTCATCTGGCATAATAATGATGCTAGCTATCGAAGCCATCAGGCCTCTATCACGCTAAGCTCGATACCCCATTTGGCAAACTGCTCAATCTCGGTATGCAAATCTGGCAACAAAAACGCATAGTGCTCACTACTATCGGCGACCGTGATCTGCCAGCAGTGCTCATCGACGACAGCGAGCTGTAATGCTGGTAGCTCATGGTCGCTGCGGCTGTGATGCGCCAATACTGCCAAGCGCAGGAGCAAGCACAGATAGACCAACTGGTTGCCGCCGATGGTACAGGTCTGCTCCAACATATCGGCTTTTAGCTTACGGCGGTGATTGAGCATCAGCTGCGCCATGCGCTTTTGGTCGACCTGTGAAAACCCTGGAATATCTGAGTGCTCAAGCAAATAAGCACTGTGCTTATGGTAGCTACTGTGACTGATCGCCAGCCCTATCTCGTGCAAAAACGCCGCCCGTCTGAGCAAATCGCCATCATCACTACTCAGACCCAGCGTGTCTTTGACTTGTTCAAATAAATGCCGACTGGTTTTGACCACTTGTTTGGCTTGTTTTTTGTCGCCTGAATAGCGTTTGATCAACGCCAGCACACTGCGGTCACGCACGTCCTCACTCGCAAAACGCCCTAACATATCATACATGACACCTTCGCGCAGCGCGCCGTCAGAATAGGCGATGGTTTCGATACCCAGCACTTTCATCACCGCGCGCAGGACCGCTACCCCCGCTGGAAACACCGCCTTTCGGTGCTCTTTGACACCTTCTAAATCGATATCGCCGACGTTGCCGATCTTTAGCAGCAGTTTTTCGAGTTTTTTCACCCCTTTATAGGTGATGCGCTCTTGCTCATCGGCCCAGCCCTTTGACACCAAGACATTTCGCACCGCTTTGATGGTACCGCTTGAGCCAACCACACTGCTCCAGCCGACTTTTTGGTAACGGCCATTGATCGCCAGTACTTCTTTACGCGCGCCTGCGATGGCATTGGTAAACGCGTCTTTGGTAATCTGCCCATCAGCAAAGTACTTTTGGGTAAAGGCCACGCAGCCCATCTGCAAGCTCTCCGTCAGTAACGGGTCAAACTCTTGGCCGATGATAAACTCCGTCGAGCCGCCACCAATATCGATGACCAAACGCTTATCACTACTGGCATTGGTATGTGAGACGCCCAAATAAATCAAACGCGCCTCTTCTCGTCCTGCGATAATCTCGATAGGCTTGGGCAAAATCTTATTGGCACGGCTGATAAAATCATTGGCGTTTTTGGCTTGGCGCAAGGCGTTGGTAGCGACCACCCGAATACGCTCAGGCGGCACCGAATCCAAACGCGCCACAAAGCGGCTAAGACATTCAAGGCCGCGCTTTTCAGCCGCCGCGCTTAGGATGTTGTGCTCATCCAGCCCCGCGGCCAGCTGCACTTTTTCTGACATAGAGACGACTTTACGCACCTCCCCATGATCTAAACGAGCGATGGCTAAGTGAAAACTATTGGAGCCGATATCAATGGCGGCCATCATTTCATCGTCGGCGATTGGCGGGTTTGTAAAATAATCAATGGGCATAAGCGAAATCGTTACCATATTAGTGAGATAAAAGGTACAGACATGGGCGGCGCTGGGTCAAACGGCTGGCTCAAGTAAAGCCAAGCTGTCAAACATCTTATAATAACCAAACTATAAAAACCACATGACAAAAACGGGCCATCAACATCAATGTGAGAGGCCAACAGACAGCAGTGACACAATTTTCGTCATTAAAGCATTTATGCCAAACACTGGCAAGTATAGTCGAATCCAGATAAATCAGATACATGGCTACCAATTCGCACAAATCAGCAGCAGTGGCCGGCAGATTATCTAAAACTTGTGTTACTCATGGGGCTTTGTTACATTAAAATGCATCAAAGGCCTCACTATCTGCTGGCCCATGCCGACTTAGCTTACTGGCCGCCAGCCATCATTTTATCATTCATTAGCAAGGAAGCTAACGCCATGAATCAAACAGCCACCCTCGATGTGATCAAAGCCGCTGACCATCACTCTCATACTCAGGCAAAAAACGACGCCATCAAAACCGTCAGCCCAACCAAACAGAGCTTTTATGATTTTTATTTAGATGAGCATCAAAACATGGCCTGCCGCCGGTTGCACTTTGCGGGTAGTAGCTTTGGCTTACTGGGCCTCGCAAAGTCGGTCAAGTCGCGCTCGCCCGCCCCACTGCTTAAAGGTATCGCCGCAGGTTATGCCTGTGCCTGGGTCGGTCATTTTTTCTTTGAAAAAAACAAACCAGCGTCGTTTAAGTTTCCACTAAAAAGCTTTGTCAGCGACTTTCGTATGTACAGTGACGTACTGCGTGGCAATTTGAGCTTAAAAGATGCTAAGTTTGATAAAATCAAATAAAGGCAGCACACCGTATTTATATCCATAAAAAAAGGTCAGCACCATTTATGATACTGACCTTTTTAGAGCGCTCATTTTCAGAGCGTTCAAACCCATGCTAAAAACCACAATTACGCTGTCGCCATCTCAGCAAATATCTCGTCAGCGGCTTTGATTGAGGCATCTATGTCTGCATCGCTGTGCTTGATAGACATAAAGCCCGCTTCATATGCTGACGGTGCCAAATAAATACCGCGATCTAACATGCCATGGAAAAAGGTGTTAAAGGCTTCCATGTCACACTGCGTCACGTCATTGAAGTTTTGCGGTACAGTAGTATCACGGTCTTTGACAAAAAACATGCCAAACATGCCGCCGACATTATTGGTGCGTAGATTGATACCATGTTTGTCCGCCGCTGCCTGAAAGCCACCGATTAGCTTATCTACTTTGGCAGATAGCTCGTCATAAAAACCTGCGACTGTTAAGTCCTCAAACATCGCAATACCTGCACGCATGGCAAGTGGGTTGCCCGATAGCGTACCCGCTTGATACACACCGCCTAGTGGGGCGATACAAGACATGATTTTTTCTTTTCCACCAAATGCGCCTACGGGCAGGCCAGCGCCGATGATTTTGCCAAAGCAGGTCAAATCAGGGTCGATACCGAAATGTGCCTGCGCGCCGCCAAGACCGACACGAAAACCCGTCATCACTTCATCAAAAATCAGCACGGCGTCGTTGGCAGTACACTCAGCACGCAAGGTATCGTGAAACGCTTGGGTGGGCACGACCATATTCATGTTGCCAGCGATCGGCTCCAAAATGACACAAGCAATCTCATCACCCCACTTTTCAAAACAATCCTTAATCGCTTGCGGATCGTTATAAGGAATGGTGATGGTATGCTTGGCAAAATCCGCTGGCACGCCTTTTGATGTTGGCTCGCCGATATCGAGCATTCCTGAGCCTGCTTTGACCAATAAGCTGTCTGAATGGCCATGGTAGCAGCCTTCGAACTTAACGATTTTGTCACGTCCTGTATAGCCACGCGCCAAACGGATGGCGCTCATGGTCGCCTCCGTGCCTGAGTTGGTCATGCGAATCATCTCAACGCTTGGCACGATCTCGCAGATCTTATCGGCAACGGTGGTTTCAAATGGGGTTGGTGTACCAAAGCTCAGACCATCATCCGCCGCTTTTTTGACCGCATCGATCACCTTTGGATGAGCATGACCCAAAATCATCGGCCCCCACGAGCCAACATAATCGATATAGCCATTGTCTTCAGTATCATAGATTTTGCTGCCGCTGGCACGATGCATAAAAATCGGCGTACCACCCACTCCAGCAAAGGCTCGGACAGGTGAGTTGACACCGCCTGGGATATGTTTGCGAGCTTGCGCAAATAGTTGTTCGTTTTTAGTACTCATAAATATTCTCTATTATTGTAGTAAAGGTAATGGTGACATAAGCCATCTTTAGTCTGTTGGCTTGCAGGCGTTTTATGCCTTTTTTACCACCGAGGATTTTAGCTTCATCGGCCCATAGCCATCGAGCTTACAGTCGATATCATGACCATCGCTCGCGTCTGGTAGCAAGCGAATGCTTTTGGCCTTGGTGCCTACCTTGATGATGAGTGAGGAGCCTTTAACTTTTAAGTCTTTGATGACGGTCACCGCGTCGCCATCTTGTAGCTCGTTGCCGACGGCATCGCGGATGACAGCGCCTTGAGCTTCGGCTGCTGCGGCGTCAGTTTCCGCGGCTGTCCATTCATGGGCACACATGGGACATACCAGCAACGCACCATCTTCGTACGTATATTCAGCATCACATTTTGGACAATTTGGTAAGCTCATCGTTTCCTCGGCAGCCAGCAATATTTAAGTGTATTGTAGAGCTAACATTGTACCGTAACTCGCCATCTTTAACCAATTTGTACGGTTGAAAAATGGTCGCTATACCCAACTTATACCGTAACCATTGGCGAGGCACTGTTGTTTTTTTACGGCGGTACTTTTTGTGGTACTCTTCTTAATCTCATCTGGTTTTTATAGGCGCGTATTTGGTCAAAGGAGTCTGATACCAGCCCTTACTTATTATGCGCAAACCCTGCTAATCAGCGCTCAAAAAAGGATAATAACAATGACTCAATCTACCGATATATCGACTCTGCCGCAGTTTTCTCAAGTGACGCTCCAAGGCGAGGATGCCGAAAAATTCTTGCAAAGTCAGCTGACCATTGATGTCACCAAACTCGGGCTTAGCTATCAAGCTGCTGCCATTAGCAACCTAAAGGGCCGCATCGAGTTTGGCATTTGGATCAAAAAACAAGCCGAAAATCACTTTGATATCGTCATCAGCGCTGATTGTACCGACAGCTTACAAGCCCATCTTAAAAAGTACGGCGCATTTTCGAAGTTTGAGACCAGCGCTCCAGCCGCCATCTATCCTTGTGTGCTCGCTGATGAGCCGACTTTTAGTCACAAAGACGAGCATCATACGATAGAAGAGGCCAATGCATGGGCGCTGCAAAGTATCGCCACTGGTAACTACTGGATCGTCGCGGCGACACAAGGGCAGTTTCAGCCGCAAGAGCTACGCCTGCATCAGCGCGGCGGAATGGACTACGATAAAGGCTGCTACTTGGGTCAAGAGGTCATCGCCCGTATTTATTTTAAATCAGCGCCAAAGGCGTTTTTGCACTACGTCAGTGGCACAGGCGAGATGCCAGCAGCTGGCGACAAACTCGGTAAAATTCAGGTGGTCAACGCCATTGCTAGCAATAATGGCTTTGAGGCGTTAGTCGTTGCCCGTCCAGAACATTTAGCCGACAGCGAGCTGACAGTGTTGGCATTGCCACCAGCACTGCAAGCAGATGTAGCCCGCCAACCCTAGCACAAAACATCTCACAGCCATAACAGCACTTTTTTTAAAAACGCAGCAGAGCAATCTATGACACATATCGCGGTACTCGGGGCAGGCGTGGTGGGTGTGACCACCGCATGGTATCTTCGCCAAGCAGGCTATAATGTGACCGTCATCGAGCGTGAATCAGCAGCAGGGATGCAAACCTCGTTTGCCAATGGCGGGCAGATATCGGTCTCGCACGCCACCCCTTGGGCCAATCCTGCAACCCCAAAAAAAGCACTAAAGTGGCTAGGTAGAGAAGACGCACCGCTGCTGTATCGCCTGCGAGCGGACAAGGCGCAGCTCAGATGGGCGCTGCAGTTTTTGCAAGAGTGCCGCGCGGACAGAGCGGATGCCAATCTGGTACAGATGGTCCGATTGGGGCTGTTTTCACGAGAGGCTTTGCAGCAGCTACGCGCGGATATCGGTATCGAGTATGAGCAGCAAACGCGCGGCATCATGCATTTTTATACCGACCAAGCAGAGTTTGAGGCAGCCATTGCCCCGACCGAGCGTATGCAAGCGCTAGGCTGTGAGCGCCATATCATCGATATTCGTACTGCGGTCAGCTTAGAGCCTGCGCTCTACCCCATCGCTCATAAGCTCACAGGCGCAACCTATACTAGCCGTGATGAGTCGGGCAACGCCCATCTATTTACTCAGCGCTTGGCTGCGCGCTGCCTCAAAGCAGGCGTACAGTTTTTATATGATACTGATATCCTCGCCATCAACCTCGATACCCAAAAGTCGCAGCCGCACGTGCATAGCGTCACCCTTCGGCCCAAAGACGAAAATGCCCAGACCTTTAGCGCCGATAGCTATGTGCTGGCGCTTGGTAGCCATAGCGTCGCCCTAATGAAACCGCTTGATGTACAGCTGCCTATCTTCCCTGCCAAAGGCTACTCAGCCACTTATCAAGTCAATCCTCGCGCTCCGCATCTAGCGCCATTTGTCAGCCTAATCGATGATGAGTTTAAACTGGTGGCATCGCGCCTCGGTGACAAGCTACGGGTCGCGGGCACCGCCGAATTCAACGGCTACAATCTGGATCTAAATCCCACTCGCTGCGCGGCCATCACTAGCCGTGTGCAGCAGTTATTTCCAAAAGGCATCATTGCAAGCTCTGTACAATATTGGACAGGGCTGCGGCCGATGACCCCATCAAACGTACCGCTGATAGGCCGCGCGCACAAAGGCCATGTCCGTCACGGTAGTCACAATACAGCGGCGAGTTTTGATAATTTATGGCTAAATACGGGGCATGGTACACTTGGCTGGACCCACGCTTGTGGTTCGGCAAAAGCTATTAGTCTGTTAATACAGGGCAAAACTCCATCCGTCGATTTTGACTTTGTCGGTGTGACTACTGCATAAAACCTGCCTTTTATTACACAAAGATGTCACTCCTAACACAGGCACGTAGATTTCTATAATAGTGCAACACTCTAAACACTGCCTATACAGACAAGGGTATTGTGAGCGCTTATATTAGATATCACCAGTTGGCTCACGCTTGATTGCCAATGCAAGTTGATTGTTGGTAACAATCAGCAGCCACTGAGTGATACGGTATAAAAAGACAGATAAGACGCATGTCTTATAACTTAATATTTTAAGGCTTAATATCTAAAAGCTTAGTCTTTAGACAAAACTTAGCTTTTAGACTCAGTCTCAACAATAAATTCGATCATAATAAAAGGAATATAATAATGAATGAACATACGCTAAAAGGTGAATGGAACCAAATGAAAGGTGCGGTTAAACAAAAATGGGCAGAGCTCACCGATGATGACCTCACTCATATCGAAGGCAGCCGCGACAAGCTAGTAGGCCGTGTACAAGAGCGTTATGGCCATGCCAAAGACCATGCAGAGCGCGAAGTAGACGAATGGCGTCGCCAAAATAATTACTAACAGTAACTACTAATTGTACTTACTGAGTAAGTCTTCTTTACTCACTCGCAGTGATCAGCTCAATTATTTGCTTTTGAGTACTTGCTGCTAAGTAAATGATAAATAGTAGAGAATAAAAAAGACCGCATGAGAGTGTGCGGTCTTTTTTTGTATCGAACGAGCAGATACAATAAAACCGCATAGCAATGTATTGTTATGCGGTTTTATTGTTAACCATCCATGTTACCTATCACGGTTGCGTCATGTGCATCCTTGCACGCTATTCAACATAATGTGATACTGGGCATCCTGCCCTTTTTCTACGACTACCAGCAATCACTGCTGTTGTCAGCAAAGAAAATGTGTCCTTACTTCAGTTCTCATTATCATCCTGATGCTGATCACTGAATCATTATCCTTAATGCGGTCAACTCAATCCTTGAGTCACATTCCCTAATGCCGTGTAACTATAATGCCCAATCTATAATGTGATGTTAAGTCGCGTAAGCGTCATTGCGTGTAAGCATATACTTACATCAAAACTTATACACTCATTTTTACCCGACTAAGTCATTGATAATTATCCATTTTATTTTATAAAAGCAACCGCCTGCTTCAAAAAATCATACGGCAATAAAAATAGATTGGCGATGAACTTCTCTGCATCCTGCACATTAGTCACCCAAAGTAGCCGATGCTTACGCAAATATTTGCAAAGTTTACAACTTATTAACAGCCAAGACACGCAGTAA
Source organism: Psychrobacter sp. HII-4 (assembly GCF_904846595.1). Classification (NCBI taxonomy): domain Bacteria; kingdom Pseudomonadati; phylum Pseudomonadota; class Gammaproteobacteria; order Moraxellales; family Moraxellaceae; genus Psychrobacter; species Psychrobacter sp. HII-4. Next base: position 207,533 of record NZ_CAJHBJ010000002.1, read on the forward strand.
TGAGATTAGCGTCCTACTATGGTTATGTAAGCAAATATTTCAAAAAGAAGAAATATCCCCTATAGGAGAAGACATTGTGAAAATGTTAAAACCTTCGTCTTTATCAGCGGCGGTCACCTCTGGTCTTGCTATCGCATTACTGAGTGCCTCTACCGTCGGTTGCACGGTCGCTGCGCCTGGATACGGTTATGATTATCCCATCTACGGCGGAGATGGTGATTATGACCGTGTCAGTTATAAGCGCGTCAGTCAGCAGCTACGCAATAACTTGCGCCGTAAAGGCTATCAAGTAATGAATATTAGAGCGGACAGTCATCGAGGCCGCCGTGCGCTCATTGCTTATGCCAAAAAAAATAACCAAGCCTATGAGCTAAAATATAGCTATCCTGAACTGCGCTTGATCAGCTCAAACAAAAAATCTTGGTCCAATATTTGGGACGACGAAGATTATTATAAGAACGATAAACATAAGAATCATGGTAAGTACAATAAGCACTATAAAGGTGATGATCTCGAAGACCGTATCAAACAAGAGTCACGCTACCCTGCCATCAAACAACGGGCTATCAGAAAGATTGGCGCCATGGGTTACCGCGTCAAAGACATTGAGCTGGAAGAAAAAAATAATCGCGGAGTGTTTGAGATTGAGGCAAAACGCGGCTCCCAAGAGTACGAAATATTGCTTGGCTATCCCAACCTAAACGTTATCAAAATAGAAAAAGACTAATTTTGATAAGATAGTGCGCGTCTTATCGATTATTCTTGTTTGTCCGTGCATTATTCGTGCGACTTTTTATTAAGTTTTGGCATCGTTGTGGTCTTGATGCCTCTGGTCAAATAAGCCAGCCCTTGGCTTGTTTGGCCATTTTTTATAAACCGACTCATCACATTTTGACCCCATAAGAGGTTTTTATGCACATCACTACTTTTGTAAAGCCCGCTGCAGTGACTGCTATGGTTGCTGCCTTGGCACTGACGACTGGCTGCGTCACCGCGCCTGGCTACAATGCCTATGGCGATCTATATGAAGACGTTTATAAAGACACCAAGCTGTATAAGAAGCACAAAAAAACGCTGAAAAATATCGATAAAGAGCTATATCAGCCTGCAATCGAGCAGCGCGCTGCCAATAAAGTCAGCAGCATGGGGTACCGTGTCAAAGATGTAAAATACAAGAAAGGCGACCACAAAATAAAGGTAAAAGCCAGACGCGGCGGCGGAGACTATAAGATCGAGCTTGATTACCCAAGCTATCAGGTGATTAAAATAAAAGAAGATTGAACTACTATTAGCCCTCCTGCTTCATCTCTTACCAGTCAAGTACTTCGATAACATCATAAGCAGGCGTCTCATAAGGGTGCGCCTGCTTTAACGCACCAATGACCTGCTCGATGTTTTCTTTTGCTACCACCATCTCGACGCGCCACTCGGTTACTTTTTCTAGTCTATCTTGCGCACCGATATGCGGATGACTCCCTGCCAAAGGCTTAAACTGCCCTGTACCCTGTACTTGCCAGCAGCACGCTTCATAATTGCCAATCTTACCGCCGCCCGCGGTAAACAGCGCTGATTTTACTGACTCGAGCGCCTCATCAGGGATAAAAACGGTTAATTTATACATAGACTACCTCCTTCGAGCTTATTTAAAAAAAACTACCATAGCTATAAACTTACTATTTTTTAGATAACGACGGATGGTCAGTCCATATATAGCGTAGCAGCCAGTCCTTGGCGTCGCCTGCATAGTCGATGCCGATACGCGGGCGCAATGACACTGGCGGCTGACAGCCATCGTCTTCGACCCAAACATCAGATGCTGAGGCAATAGGCTTGCCATATAAATCACGATTAATTTGCAAGAGTTTGGTGAGCTTACCTGGGCCTGCAAACTGTTTGGGATCTGTCCGCTGCTTACGGGGACGCCATTGCTGCTCGTCTGTGAGGCAGTCACTATCGTCGGTCACAAACCCTGCTCGTATCAGCACAGACTCGGGCGACTGGGCAGCGCCGCTGACTAAGTTGAGCATGTGATGGATGCCATAAGTCAGATAAACATAAAACACGCCACCTGGCTCATACATAATCTTGGTACGTGAAGTGCGCGTGCCAGCATGAGCGTGGCAGGCTGGGTCTGCTGCTCCAATATAGCCTTCGGTCTCCGAGATGCGCATACGTAGGATTTTTTCTGTACCGTCACTATCTATCAGCCGCCTGCACAGCACCTTACCTATCAAATCAGCGGCGACCACACAGGTGGGACGCGTAAACCAGTCAGGCTCCAAAATGGTCGATGAAGCAGTAGACATTAGCGAAACCTTTTCTTATTTTTATGGTCTAATTGATATGAGTAAGTACTAACAAATTAGCATAAAAGTAAGATAAGGTATGGAGTACAGTGTTGGCGCTATGTTTGATTTTTTATACGAGCTAAACTACTAGCCCGTGCCTAAAGGATGTTATTGGTTGATAAATGGATATGAATTATAGTCTGTTATAAGTGGTTCCATTATAGCAGTCTATTTTAAGTGGTCTGTTAATTGATTAAGAGGTCTGTTTTGCTAGTTCCCTCGGGGTATACTTGCAGGAACTGAGCAGTATGATCCTAATCTTATGGCAGCTATTCAGGAAATAAAGCAGCTCAAGCGGCAGCTTAAAGTAGCTGAAGAGAAACGAGAGATCCTAAAAAAGGCGACAGCGTACTTCGCAAAGCAAAGCTAATCAGGTACGCCTTTGTCAAAGACAACCAGCACTTCTTTAGCATCACCACTATGTGCCGCGTGCTAAATGTTAAGCCATCAAGCTATGACGATTGGATAAATCGCGATATTAGTGAGCAACAGATACATTGTAACCAGTCTGAGCTACTGGTTAGAGCCGCTCACAGTGAAACTCGTGAGCGATATGATGCTGATTGACCTATGCTGTCAATCCCGCAGACATTAACTTAAGAAGTTTTATTTACTCAGCCTGATGATAATGATCAAACTACATTTGTCTTGGCATTTTATAGACCAAACCTTTTTGAATCTTAATCTAGCTGTGTTCAAGCTCAATATATTTAGTAATATTGATAATGGCATGAAATTCTTTTATAGCCTTGCTATACGCTAAATCATTCTTCAACGTACCTAAAAGCTCTCTATAGGGATATTATCGAAACAGTTGTACCGCTTGAACATCGAACCTTTAAATTAATGCTTGGCAAACCAAATCTACTGCCGTGCGCTTACTACTACATATAATAATTATACAATAAAACAAAAAGATAATATAACTTAACATTCTATAATTGAACAGTTGGTTAATATAAGGATTAAGAAGCTTAACATAAATAAGGGAAGCCTGTGAAACGTGCAGAGCAAGAGCGCTCATTACAAACTAAAAATAAGATATTATTAGCAGCCCTTACCGAGTTTGCTTCAACAGGTTTTGATGGTGTTTCAACGCGCGCCATTGCTAAAAAAGCAGAGGTGAACCATACCTTGATTAGCCATCATTTTGGTTCCAAAGAAGCGTTGTGGAAAGCCACGGCAAAATTATGTTTTGAGATTTACAGTGAACACAATTTTGAGAAGCGCAGAAACATGCAAGATGCTGAAGCTCGTACTTTAGTGAAAGTGCTGTTAAAAGATTTTATAAAGTTTTGTGCCAACTACCCCGATATTCATCATTTTTTGATACAGGCTAATCAAGGAGATTCGGAAAGACTTGACTGGTTTGTCGAAAACTATTTACGCACTATTTATGATGAAGAGCTGGATATTATTCGAAGAGCACAAAAACTAGGATTGGCTCCTCAAGGAGACAGTATGCATATTCGCTACTTATTACTGGGTGCAGCCACGTCTATTTATACCTTTGCCCCTCAATTTGCAAGATTATCTGGGAAAGACCCTTTTTCTGATGAATTTATTGAGCAGCATGTAGACTATGTTTTAACGCTTTTCACGACCTGCGCCAAAAAGCTATGAGATAGATCACAACGATCTACCTCGTAGCTTTTTTGCATTAAAGACAATTAATATTATATCAAGCCGTTATTTTGCAACATACATAGATATCGAGATTAAAAATGAGTTCAATCACCAGAAACATCTTTGGCACCATCAATAGAACCATCAATTATTGGTATATTCCACTTGTTGTTGGCATTATTTTTATTGCCACCGGGATATATACCTTTGTTTCACCGCTTGAGTCTTATGCTGCGCTCGCTATTTTGTTCAGTATATCTTTCATTATTTCAGGCATTTCTGAAATTACATTTTCTTTATTAAATAAAAAGTTACTTAATAACTGGGGTTGGTTTCTAGCTCTTGGGGTTTTAACGTTAATTGTTGGTGTTCTTTTGGTTATTAACCCGGCAATATCGCAAGCTACCCTACTTTTTTATGTGGGTTTTTTAGTATTGTTTCGTTCCATTAGTGCTGTCAGCCATTCATTTGAGTTAAAAGAATATGGTTTTTCTAACTGGGGGTATTTAACAGCAATAGCGGTTATCGGTATTGTTTTCTCCTTTATCTTATTATCTAACCCTGTACTTGGTGGCATGACAGTTGTTATATGGACTGGCTTAGCCCTGATAACCAGTGGATTTTACAGTATATACCTTGCTTTTAAACTAAAAAAACTAAAAGACTTACCAAATAAGATTTCTAATGAACTAAGAAGTAGATTCAATTTAGTCTCTCAAGAAATTAATAACGTATTAAACAGTAAACAATAACTGCATTCTTATTTGGTCACTGACCTACAAATATTTAAATTAATAGTGGCTTCATTTTAAAACAACACTGAGTCCTAAGACTCTTTAACCTACTAAGGGGATCATAATGAAAAAGACTAATGAAAAACAAAAAACTATCAACAGCTTTCCACATCAGCCAGATGCCAGTAAAGCCTATCCACACCATTACCCACAAAACACCTTGCCGTTCGCTGACAAAATAGGCAACTATCAACGCAATATCGGTAGACCAACCGACGCTTATAAAGACAGTAAAGTCTATATCATCGGTAGCGGCATCGCCGGCTTATCTAGTGCTTACTACTTCATTCGTGATGGAAAAGTACCGGCAGAAAATATCACCTTTTTAGAGCAACTAGAGGTGTCAGGCGGCTCCATGGATGGCTCAGGTAATGCTGAGAATGGCTACACCATACGTGGTGGCCGTGAGATGGAATTTACCTACGAGAACTTTTGGGATGTCTTCCAAGATATTCCTGCAGTAGAGATGCCAGAGCCATACAGCGTACTAGATGAATATAGACTGATTAACGATGATGATCCTAACTATTCAATCGCTCGTTTGGTACATCAGCAAGGTAAAATCAAAGAAACGAATGGTGTTACTCTAAAAAAATCTGACCAATTAGCATTGATACGTCTACTACTAAAACGCAAAGAAGAATTAGATGATGTGCGAGTCAATGATTACTTTAGCGACAGCTTCTTTGAAAGTAACTTCTGGATACTTTGGAGCACCATGTTTGCCTTTGAAAAATGGCACAGCTTGCTTGAGTTAAAACTATATATGCACCGCTTTTTGCATGACTTAGATGGTCTGCATAATATGTCGATGCTAGTATTTCCAAAATACAATCAATATGATGGGTTTATCGTACCGCTACGTAACTATCTCATCGAAAAAGGGGTTAAATTCCAATACGATACTTCGGTGACGGATTTAGATATTGAGTTTAATCAAGCTGATGACCATGAATCTGTTAAGGGTTCAGCTAATGAGCCAACCAAAACGGTCAAAGCCATCATTGCAGAAGTAGGTGGTAAGCCTACCCGTATTACTATTACAGAGAATGATTATGTAGTAGCAACCACAGGCACAATGACTGATGATACACGATATGGTGATAACGATTCTGCGCCAAACCTAGATGCTATGTTAGACAATCAAGGGCAATCAAAAGGTTGGACGCTTTGGAACAATCTTGCTCATAAGTCCAGCGTCTTTGGTCATCCTGGAAAATTCAATGGTAATGTGAATGAGTCTGCATGGATGTCAGCCACACTGACTTGTAAGCCTTCTGCATTGGTAGATAAGGTTAAAGAGCTGTCTGTTAATGATCCATACTCAGGTAAAACAGCGACAGGTGGTATCGTCACCTTTACCGATTCTAACTGGGTAATGAGCTTTACTTGTAACCGTCAGCCGCATTTCCCTGATCAACCAAAGGACACCTTAGTACTTTGGGTGTATAGTTTGCTGATGGATAAAGATGGCAATTATATTAAGAAACCAATGCCAGAATGTACAGGTAATGAGATTTTAGCAGAGCTCTGCCACCACCTTGGTATTATCAATGAGTTAGACGGCGTGGTTGACAATACCATTGTTAGATCTACTTATATGCCATATATCACCTCACAGTTTATGGTACGTGCGCAAGGCGACCGCCCTGAAATTGTACCGCAAGGTTGTACTAATCTAGGCTTAGTAGGACAATTTGTCGAAACTAGAAATGATGTGGTATTCACCGTCGAAAGCTCTGTTCGTACGGCTAGAGTCGCGGTATATAGCCTACTGAATATCAAAAAACAGGTGCCTGATATAGATCCATCGCAATATGACATTCGTCACCTATTACGAGCGGCAAATACGCTAAATGATGGCAAAGGATTTATTGGAGAAGGCTTATTACGTAAGCTATTAAAAGATACCTATTATGAGCATATCTTGCCACCTACCCATCTAGATAGTCAGGAAGAAACGAAGCGTAATGACTCTATTTTCTCAGAGTATTGGGAGTCTATTAAAGGTATTTGGCATAAATAAGCTCCTTTAGACTGCAACGCTTGTGGTGGCTTAAACGCTCAGTCACCATAAGATAGTGAAGGTGGTAGATGAAACTCTAGTAGTGATCTGTAGCTTGTAGCTGGCTATTTTAAAAGCTAAGGCAGTTACAGTTACTATGATGATTTCTCTATCACCTTTTTTTGTGCTTTTGTAATACATGGATCATGTGAGCTACACAAGACAGTCCTGTAGAAACCAAAATGGGAGATCTTAATAAGAAAAATTAATGATAATAACCCCTGCTATTGATTTAGTCGCCATTAAATTCACACCTAATGCTAGGAGTTCGATGTCTGTATAACGCACTGAACATGTTCCAATAATGGTGTTAAATCACTACCTTTTCACCATCTAAAATGGGCAGTATAGAACTCTCCAAACCGACCATTGTTCCTAGAAGAATAATTATGGCAAATACTAGCAGCTCGATGTCTACTATATAGCGCACCGATCACAGATAGAATATATAGGGCAAGTACACAACGAAGTACACTCAGACTATTTTAGCGAGTTGAAACGTTGCTACCATTAGCCCACAACCAAAGCTTCGAATCCTCACTAGGGAACCATTATAAATATAATGACATAAAAAAACTGAGCACACGGCTCAGTCTTTTATAACGGTCTAAAAAAATCGCTTAGCTTAATGGGACGCCAATGCGGTCAGCCACTTCTTCATAAGCTTCAATCACATCACCTAATGACTGACGGAAACGGTCTTTGTCCAGTTTTTTCTTGGTGGTTTTATCCCAAATACGGCAGCCATCGGGTGAGAACTCATCACCTAATACGATACGGTCATGGAATACGCCAAACTCAAGTTTAAAATCGACCAAGATCAAATCACCAGCGGCAAACAGCGCTTTTAGTACGTCATTGACTTGATAGGTCAGCTCTTGCATTTTTGCCAACTGCTCTTGGGTCGCCCAACCAAGAGACACGGCCAGTGACTCATTGACCATCGGATCACCCAGCGCATCGTCTTTATAAAACAGCTCATAAGTAGGCGGCGTCAGTGCTTGCCCTTCTTCTAAGCCCAAACGGCGCACCAAACTGCCGGCGGCAAAGTTACGCACCACGCACTCTACCGGAATCATATCCAGACGCTTGACCAACACTTCGTCTTCTGACAGCTGCTTTTCAAAGTGGGTTTCGATACCCGCGTCTGCCAGTTTTTGCATGATAAACGCATTAAAGCGGTTATTAACGACGCCCTTGCGTGCCAATTGCTCGATACGCTTACCATCCAGCGCTGAGGTATCATCACGGAAGTGCAAAATCAGAAGATCGTTGTCTTCTGTTTCATATACAGATTTGGCCTTACCTTTGTACAGCAGTTGTTGCTTTTGCATTATGGGAGTTCCTGTTCGTTCAAGCTTATGTGGTAAAAACGCGCAGTTACCGCTTTGATTTGGCCCAATCGATCACATACAATCGGCAAGACAAAAACTCAGCGGTATAAGTAAAGAAATAAAATTAGTTTGAAGGCGTGCTAACCGTACGCTGAGGCTTTGGCAGTTGATACTGACTGCCTGAGTCATTTTTTAGTGTTAGGGTGTTTGTACCAGCGTTAGGCGTAGGATATAAAGGGACAAAAGGTGCAGGCTCTTTATTCGCTGGCAACTCAATCGGTGCCAGTTTTTTGCTTTGTTGGTATTCCAAACTACCATTGTCGCGTTTGCCAAGTACGTTTTTGATACTTTGGCAACCGCTCAATACGAAGGTGCTGCCCAAAACGACGGTTAGCAGCGCAGGGATTATCTTTGTGATCGTCGATGATGTTTTCATCATGTTATCTCTCTGAGTTAGCAATTATTGCTCGATATTACTATAGTAAGTTTGCACGCACCAAAGCTTCATCGATAGTGGCATGATGCTTTTGTGCCAGCCATACCAACGGCAAGCGAATCCCTTTGTCGATCATACCCATTTTGTGCAGGGCATATTTGGCAGGAATCGGGCTTGACTCGATAAACAGATCACGATGCAGATGCTTGACCACATCATGAGCTTTGTCAGCAGCGGCAAAGTCGCCACGCAGACCAGCGGCAAAGGTCTCACTCATGGCTTTTGGTGCGACGTTGGCCGTTACGGAGATATTGCCCTTACCGCCGACTTTCATCAAATCAAGCGCGGTGCCATCATCACCAGATAGCACCACCATTTTATCCCCCACAGCTTTGATTAGCTGCTCACCGCGGCCCACTGAGCCTGTGGCGTCTTTGATGGCGACGATATTGTCGATATCACATAAGCGCTCGACAGTCTCTTGGGCGATATCGACGACGGTGCGTCCTGGCACGTTATAGAGCATCTGCGGAATGTTGACCGCCTCGGCGATGGTCTTGTAATGCTGAAACAACCCTTCTTGCGGCGGCTTATTATAATAAGGCGCAACGAGCAAGGCGCAATCTGCACCAGCGTCGGCAGCATCTTGAGTCAGCTTGATGGCTTCCATGGTGTTGTTGGCGCCTGTACCCGCAATCACTGGTACGCGACCTTTGACATGCTGCACAAAATAACGAATCACATCGCTATGCTCTTGCATCGATAGCGTTGCTGACTCGCCGGTGGTACCAACGGCCACCAGACAATGCGTGCCTTGCTCAATCTGCCAATCTATGAGGTCTGCCAGACGTTTATAATCGACCGTGCCGTCAGGATGCATGGGCGTTACCAAGGCTACCATTGAGCCTTGTAGTCGGGTTTTAATCTCGTCGTATGCTGTGCTCATAACCGTGCCTTACTGTATTATCCTAGCTTTTATCAAAGCTATCACATGATAGGTCGTTTGCAAATGCCAGTGTGCGCCTCTACTCTACCTATCGTTATATAGGCAAAAATAGACACTCATGGTATTACGTGCGATGTTTTATCTTACGTACTGTCGTACTGTGGAAATGCTGGTGTATACCAAGCACTTGCGATATAAATGCGTCTGTCTGATTCTAAAACATAATCATTAAAACATAATCATAAAAAACGCCTGCTAGTGTAGCATATTTTGATTTGACCGCTATCAATCAATTGAGATTACATCTACGTCGCTAATCAATAAACTGCTCACCGCCGCTCACCCATGACCTGCATCAAAAGTGCTACCCGTCACTAATGAGTCACCATTTGGTGGCTTATTAATAACTGATTAGTGTAGCGCAATGCAGCAGCGCTGATAAGTGTTTTACAAAATATTAACGAATCGTCAACACATCGATAGTGGGCCGATACAAGCGAAACGGCATACCACGCGTGCCAATACCGCTACTGACAAATATCTGGGCACTGGCATGCTGGTACAAGCCGCGCTGCTTACCCATACGACTATTGCAAAGCATACCTTTGTCGCCTCTGCGCTGGATGTCTTGTTGCTTTTGCGCCTGCCATATGTTTTTTTGTGTGGCTTTTGCTGCCCCTGTGATCAATAACGGCCGTGGTTGTGGCGACTTTGGCAAGTCGCTGATACTATCAAACCGTGAGGCCAAAATAATCACCGGCTGACGCGCGTGGGTGATTTTTGTCCCAAGCTTGGCTTTGTCAGCACTGTTTTGCTCATCGATTGCGCCACATTGTACAGGGACATCTTGCCAACCACACAGCACAGCTACAGGCGCATCTGATGCGTGCGCCGCTAAGCGTTGGGGCTCTTTTGTATTATCAAAACGACTGGCAGATGGCGGCATGGCGGCGCATCTGAGCGGCAACGAGGTACACTGCTGACCAATGTAGCTGATATCAAGCACATCAAATGCGCAGGCCAAAGTGTCTTCTAATAATGGCTGGCCTTGCTTGGTGGTGTTGAGCGACTGATAACGCAAGTCTGAGCTACTCATCACTGTATAGACCGGTTTGTTGACCCCTTTAAACAGCATCAACTGCCCGACCAAATCGGCGCTAGGATAATACAGCCAATCACCGGTAATCAAAACCGCATCCACTGCCAAGTCATTGATGGTCGCGACCAGCTTACGAATATGGCGCGGCTTGCCACTATATAACCCAATGCGCAGGTCTGCCAATACAGCGACCGTCAATGGTGCCGACAAATCCAAATCGACAGCATGGTGTTCAAGGCGCAAACAATTGGGCTGAATGATAACGGTATAAAAATAGAGCAGCATGGCCGCCACCGCGCTGAGCAGCACCGGCCACGCTAGGGCAAATAGACCTTCCATCCAGTCTATCAGTAGAAGCAGCGCCCAAACAGGCATGGTGTACGCGGCATAATACAGTATGAGCTTGCCCCAGATACGCAAAAACCGTTTGGTCGGATTGGCATTGAACGTCTGTAATCCTGACCATAATAGAATATACGCAAGCAATGCGGCTGCTATAGAGATACTTAGCGTATAAAGTGCGTGGTCAGTCATAATTACCTAGCGGTTATGGATAAAGGTGGAACAATCGAGCAGTGGCTTTTGAGCAGCACTTAGCCATCATTGCTTATTTCGCAGGGCTACAACGCCTCATAAACTGGGCTAACAAGACGCAGATCATAAAATAATAGCTGGCAAACCCTAGCGATTAGACAGCGCCTGCCACAGCCAAACGTGCGACCAGCCAGCATCGCCCAAACGATATGTGGCGAGTTGGATAAAAAATCAGCCATTATAGAGGCCGAGCTCTATGATAGACAAGCACAATTGTAAACCCATGTATTCATTTGACCTATCTTGCGTGCCGTACGGATGGTACTTGCCGAGACGTCTCTAATGAACCATAGGATTGAAGCATAGGATTGATCGACCCGCTCATCATTCTGCTGGCTGCCTCATTATACTGACAGCCTATGTCAATCATTGCCCTATTTATCCAGCTTCCTCCAGTCAGATGCTCGCATTGCGTGACGACTCCTGTATGACGCAAGGCTACTCGATACGCAGACCGATGATACCCGGAACACCTTGACGAATGACCTCAATGGTCACCACGCCTTTTTTGGGTAACGTTGAGATGGCACTGGAAAAATCAGTGACTTTTTTAATCGGCTTTTGGTGAAAATTGGTAATCACATCGCCTGCCATGATGCCTGAGCGCGCCGCCAGCCCTGTGGGATCGACTGTGGTGACTAAGATGCCGGTTTTGTTGTCAACTGCCAGCTCTGCTTGCTCATCGGCGGTCAAGTCACGTAAGCGCAGCCCAAGCTGTATATCATTGTCTTGCTGATCGCCGCTTTGTGCTCGGACATCATTGGGCGCATGGGCCAGCGTGCCACGCGCGAGCATCCGTTTACCATCGCGCTGAATCTGCACATGAAACGCGTCGTTGGGCTTGGCACGGTTGAGTAAATTCAACAAATCCGAGGCGCGCATGATTTGCACATCATTATACTGCAAAATAATATCGCCAGATTTTAGCCCTGCTTTTTGAGCGGGCGAATCTGGCGATACGCGAGTCAGCAACGCCCCTTGCGGACGCGCCAAGTTATACGCTTCTGCCAAGTTGCGATCGATGTCTTGTGGATAGATACCCAGATAAGCACGGGCGACTTCACCATTGGTTTTTAGCTGCTCATAGATATCCATCGCCGCATCAATCGGGATAGAAAACGACAGCCCCATATAACCACCTGTACCACTAAAGATACGCGAGTTGATACCGATGACCTCGCCGCGCTGGTTAAACAGTGGGCCACCTGAGTTTCCTGGGTTTAGTGCCACGTCGGTTTGGATAAACGGCACACTGGTATCGCGTGAAAAATTGCGCGATTTGGCGCTGACGATACCAGCCGAGGCCGAATAATCAAAACCAAAGGGCGAGCCAATCGCCAGTACAGGCTCCCCAACTTTTAAATCATTTGAGTCACCGATCGGTAACGCGGGAAACTGCTTACCACTGACCTTTAGTACTGCCACATCCGAACGCTCATCGCTACCGACCAAGGTGGCATCCAGCTCTGTCCTATCGTTGAGCGTGACGGTGATTTTGTCCGCGCCTTCGACCACATGATGATTGGTCAACATATAGCCATTTGTAGTGACAAAAAACGCGGTGCCGTAGGCATGCTCAATCGCTGGGGTCGCGGCTTGATCCGGAATACGCAGACGATCGCCAAAAAACTGCCTGAGCAGCTCTGCCGTTTGGGCCTTAGCAAGCTCCGCCTCACTGACGGTTTTGGTCACATTGACACGCGCCACCGCTGGGGTGACCTGCTGTACCAAATCCGAAAAATCCGCCGTGGTGACGGCAGCATGCGCGCTTGGCATCGCCGTGGTATATACCCCTGCCAGCATCGCTGTGCTCATGGCAAGCGCTAAAGTGCTGCGTTGTAGCCAATGGCGCATACGAGGTTTGGCGGGCGCTGTAGACATATTGATAGGCATCGTGTCCTCCATATGAGTGATCATTATTATTGTCAGTGGCCGTGCTGTGGCGAATACTATCGCTGCATCTCAAAGACAATGCTATGTACAGTTAGGTACAGTGCTGCTGGAATACGTTTTGCACAGTCTGTATGACACCTGATAGCACGCAATAAAACCTATTCGAGCAGGACGAGACAAACAATGTAACAGCACAGCCATGTGATGCAAAATAGCCGCTTGATGCAAAAGTGGGCCATGTCTTATCGTTTTATCCGTACTGTTGCCCCTGATTTCAATCCCTTTTTGTTATGCAATAGGTTACTGGTTTTTTTGCTGCAATACCATTGGCCGTCAGTATCTTTATATCATTATCTTTATAGTAGCGACAGGCCATCGGTACGACAAAGATGGCGACAAAAAGGCAGCTACTGTATGATAAATCAAAGCGCTGGCCTATATTATCTGCATAAGACCAGTATCTTTTAGCGCTACATCATGATCTGCTGCGGCGCTAACGCTGCCAAATATGGCCGGTTATCACGCAATAGTCAGTCACACGGCAACTAGCAGCGATGAAATAAAATCATGTTATGATAGCAAGCCAAATAACTTTATAAACAAACAAAAGTCAATTAAAAAATCGATTGGATTGACCTTACGTTTATCAACTTGGCTCGTATCGCCCTTATTTTCCATCTTTTGCATGACTAGAGGCGTTTATACCTTATCTCAACCTTGTCAATAACTCAAAGCCGCCTATCAGCTACTAAGTAGGCCATATGAGTCATATAAACCCGCCAACTGAGTACCATGATTGGCGTAGGTTTGATGACACGGATTGATTGTTGGATTTGGTGTTTTTATCTAGGAATGCTTTTGTCTTTATTACTTTATAGTATATATCACATCTGGCTCATGTTTGGATGCATGATGGCTATCTGCTGATGGCCTTGCTACTAAAAAGCTTGCGACCGTTTGCGACATCGATACACACTGCCGATGGCAGGCAGCGCGGTCGCCCAAGCAATGGATAGATATAACATATGACAAGATTACAAAAGGATTAATGTATGGATACCGCCCTATTACTATCTGGCGTGGTTGGGATTGGCATCGCCGCCCAATGGCTGGCTTGGTATTTAAAGCAACCGTCCATTTTATTTTTATTATTGATAGGTATCATCGTCGGGCCAGTCTTGGGTATTTTTGACCCTGATTTGGTGCTCGGTGAGCTGATGTTCCCCTTCATCTCTTTGGGGGTGGCGATTATTCTATTTGAAGGCTCGCTGACGCTAGAGTTTGATGAAATCAAGCAACACGGCACCGTCGTACAAATGCTGGTCTCGGTCGGCGTACTGATCACCATTGCTATCGTGGCGTTATCGACGTATTTATTATTTGATGTCGATCCACTGATTGCCCTGCTATTCGGGGCCTTGGTCTGTGTGACAGGCCCGACAGTCATCATGCCGCTACTGCGTAGTGTACGTCCCAATAAGACCATCTCCAATATCCTCAAATGGGAAGGCATCATCATCGACCCGATCGGTGCCATCGCCGTGGTATTGGTCTATGAGTACATCATCTCAGGCGGCGAAGCCAGCAGTATCTTATTGTTTGCCAAGATTGTGGTACTAGCGACAGCGCTTGGGATGGCAGGCGCTTGGCTGCTTGCATTCCTCATGCGTCGTCATATGATTCCTGAGTTTTTGCGCAATGTCTTTACCCTAGCCTTTGTGTTGGTGCTGTTTTCGGTATCGAACCATTTAGAGCACGAGTCTGGTCTATTGACGGTGACGGTATTGGGCGTGGCGCTGGCCAACTGGCCCAAATTCCCACGCGAGACGATTTTGGAGTTTAATGAATCCTTAACCATCTTGCTCATCTCTGTGCTCTTTATCATCCTTGCCGCCCGTGTTGAGCTGGCAAGCTTGCTAAGTGTTGGGTTTGCAGGATTGGTGCTGCTGGCTATCGTCATGTTTGTGGCGCGGCCTTTGTCTGTCTGGGCATCGGCCATCGGCTCAAACCTTAAGACCAATGAAAAGCTGATGATCAGCTGGATTGGGCCACGTGGTATCGTCGCTGCTGCTATCTCATCTTTATTTGCCATTCGCTTACAAGAGTATGATATCCAAGGCGTCGAGCTGCTAGTGCCACTGGTGTTTATGGTCATCATCGGCACGGTCTTGATCCAAGGCTTGGGTGCCAAAATGGTCGGCAACTTGCTGGGCGTGCGTGAGCCTGAAACCAATGGCATATTGGTGGTCGGCTCAAACCCTGTCGCGCTTCTTATCGCCACCTCGCTCAAGGACCAAGGTTTTGATGTCATCGTCGCTCACAACAACTACACCAATATTGCTCGCGCCCGTATGAGTGGCCTACGTACTTACTTTGGCAACCCCATCTCAGACCACGCCGACCATCATCTGGATTTGATTGGTATCGGCCGTCTGTTTGCCATGAGTATGGATAAGGAGATGAACACTTTATCTGAGATTCATTATCGTCACGAGTTTGGTGAGCGTAAGCTATATCGTCTTAAGTTTAGTGACGAAAAAGTCAAAAGCGAGCGCGACGATAAGCAGTCAAACTTCCATTCACAGTGGCTGTTTGGCAAAGACGTCACCTATACCAAGCTCGCCAGTATGCTGTCCAAAAAGGCACGTATCAAAATCACCAACATCACTGACAGCTATAGCTTTGAGCAATATAAGGCCGATAATAAACAATTTGTGCCGCTCTATACCGTCGACAAAGAAGGCAAGCTCCACGTCATCACCGACAAGTTTGATGGGACGGTGCCGCGCGATCGCAAGCTTATCTCCTTGGTGGTGGACGATGAGGTGCAGCCAAAGCCAGTCGATGTAACGCCAAAGCAAGAGCAAGCGCGTATGGCGGCGGATGCCAACTTTGAATCCAGCTCCAAAGCGCCTGAAAAACGCAAAGAAAAAGAGCTGAACGAAGAAAGTACTGACGCTACCGAGCCTGTGAGCGTAACGGGCGCAGACAAAGTCGCTGGCGATACAACCGCCGAGCAAAATACCGAGAAAAATGCGCCGACGCACATGCCAAAAGACGCAAGCAGCAGCTTGGATACAGCCGCAAACGCCGCCGCGACGTTGGATACCGCGACGCCAGACCGCTCAGCGGCTCAAGTAAAAAACGACAACGCTGATACTGCCAGCTCAGCTACAGCCGCCAAGACCAAGGCAACTAATAACAGCAATACCAATGGCAATGGTCATGCGCCTAAGACCAAAAAAGGCTCGCTGGATCCCAATCGCTTCCCTGATGCCGGTCAAGATACTGCAACCGATACGGACAGCCGCAAAGACCCTGACGCATAACTGAGCCATAACTGACGCATCACCAGACAAGCAACCATAGAAAAACCCCCAACCAAACGTTGGGGGTTTTTTCTACGACGCCGTTTTTATATTAGCTCCAGCCTCTGTTGTACCGCCTGCCAGATGCGTGCACCAACCTCCTCGGCGCTGCCCGACGCCTCAATCCGCTGTATGCGCTCAGGATACTGGCGTGCAAGCTTGTCAAACCCCTCATACACCCGCGCAAAAAACGCATCCGCTTGCTGCTCAAAGCGATCGGCGGCGCTGCGCTTGCCAGCACGCCGCATCCCCTCAGCGACTGGTAAATCTAACCACAACGTCAGCTCAGGCAACTGCGGTACAAACTGAGCAATCAGCATATCAATCTTTGCGCGCACTGCCTCATCACCATGAGCGCGGCCAAACCCTTGATAAGCCACGGTTGAGTCAGTAAAACGATCACATATCACCCACCTACCAGCTTGTAGCGCGGGCAAAATCACTTGCTGCATATGATCGCAGCGCGCAGCAAACATCAACAGTAGCTCAGTGTCGTCATTTATGTCGGTCGCAGGGTCTAGGAGTATCTGGCGCAGATGCTCAGCAAATGGGCTACCACCAGGCTCGCGGGTACGCAGATAGTCGATACCACGGCTATCTAAACGTGTGCATAGCTGCTCGATCGCTGTGGTTTTACCCACGCCCTCAGTGCCTTCAAAACTGATAAAGCGACCTTGTATTATCTGATGGTCAGTAGTGTCTTGCACCAGATTGGTGTCGGCATTGGCAGGTATAGATACAGACATGAGATGACCTTGTGTCATGATTAAGCGCTATGAGGTGACATAGCGCTCGATAAATAGGTGTATGGTTTCAAAAAGAGCGTCACGTAATGGAAATTATCGCTAACGGGTATTACTGCGGCGGTGTTTGTGCTTTCTTTTCGCGCATGACGCTTAGGTAATCTCTTACCGCTTGATTGTGCTCAGCCAAGCTATTGGTAAATTTGTGCCCGCCATTACCAGTTGCCACAAAATATAGCGCCTCGCTATCTGCTGGATGCAAGGTCGCCTCGATAGAAGCGGCTGACGGCAGGGCGATGGGCGTTGGCGGCAACCCATCGATTTGATAGGTGTTATATGACGTTTTTTCATCGATGTCTTTACGGCGAATATTACCATCATAACGGCTGCCCATACCATAGATGATGGTTGGGTCTGTTTGCAGGCGCATGCCCTTATCCAAACGGTTTTTAAACACTGCCGATACCAACGGACGCTCATCAGCAATGCTGGTTTCTTTTTCGATAATAGAAGCCATGACCAGTGCCTGATAAGGCGTTTGGTACGGCAGGTTCGGCGCACGGCTTTCCCAAGCATCAAACAGTGCTTGCTGCTGACGCTTATACAGATCCGTTAGTACCTGCTTATCGGTTGAGCCTTCACCATAATAGTAAGTGTCTGGCGCAAACCAGCCCTCAAGGTTGTGATTGACGATGGGGTCGTTGCTACTGATTACCGCCTCTGGCAAGATACCGACCAGGTCAAGCCCCTGAGCGATGCTGGCATTACTCGCGGGACGGGTACTGTCCTCACTGTCTAGCAACACTTCTTTTTTGATGCCTGGGTTGTCACGTAAAGTCTGATAAAGGTCGCTTGCAGTCTTGCCTTCGATGATCTGTATCTTGACCATGGCAGCTTTTGCGCCTTGCTCTAGTATCTGTAGTGCCTCGGCGATGGTTGGATTTTCAGGCAGCTGATAGATACCAGCGTGCAGCGGCGCATCGACTTGCGACTTGATATAGAGCTTGGCCACACTGGCAGAAAACAGCGGAATCTGCTGTTGCCACTGCGGCAATAGCCCATAGTAAGTCTGACCCTGCTCAATCGTCACCATCTGCGCTGGCTGCTCGATACGGCCAAACAGCGTCTGATAAACCATCACCAAAAAAAACGCGGCGATCAGCCCCAGCACCAGTAACACCTGATAGCCCCGCTGCATAAAAAACGACGGATTGTCGACTTTGTAAGTGCGCGGTTTGCCCTCGCCGCTGATGAGCGATATATCTGTCGCAGGGGTATCTGCTACGTTGGTGGCTGACGGCTCTACAGGCGTGTCATCCGTACGCGGCTTGTCAGCATTGGACGATGCAGCATGGTCTTGCTGGTTTCCTAGTGTATCATTGGGACGTTCGGGCGGCGACTCAGGGGTTGGTGTGCTCATGACAACTCGCGGGGCAGAAGTTTGCTAGAATTTAGCACTGAACCGTGTGATTTTCAATGGAATTTGTTTAGCTTGTTACTTTTACTGCAGCGCTTACACCTACTTACTGGGCATAAAAACGCATCATGAACTTATATTTTGATCAAAGTCTGGCCAAAAATTACAACTCCAAACCACAGATTATTCGTGTGCTTAGTGAAGCATGGGTAAAAGACAACGGTTACTGTCCCAACTGCGGCATTCAACCATTAGCTGAGTTTGGCAATAATAAACCTGTGGCTGATTTTTATTGTGCAGCTTGTGCCGAGCAATATGAGCTAAAAAGCAAACAATCAAAATTAAGCAATATTATCAATGATGGCGCTTATGAGACTATGCTTGCGCGTATCAATAGCGACGACAATCCAAGCTTCTTCTTTTTGACCTACTCCCAAGAGTATCGCGTTAATAATTTTCTGATTATTCCCAAGCAGTTTTTTAAGCCCGATATTATTATCAAACGCAAACCATTGGCAGCCTCTGCCAGACGTGCAGGTTGGGTCGGCTGCAATATTGACCTGCGCCGAGTACCAGAAACAGGAAAGGTGTTTTTGGTCAAAGACCAGCAAGTGATACCGCGCGACAGTGTCACGCAGCAGTTTCAAAAGACGTTGTTTTTACGTCAGCAATCCATCACATCACGAGGTTGGACGCTAGATGTTTGGCAGTGTATTGATAGACTGGGTGATAAATTTAGCCTGCAACAGGTTTATGCTTTTGCTGATGAATTACAACTCAAGCATCCTGACAACAACCATGTAAAAGATAAAATTCGCCAGCAACTACAAGTGCTACGAGATAAGGGTATTATTGAGTTTATGGGGCGTGGTCAGTATCGAAAATTAAGCTAAGCTTGGTTATCATCCCAAAGTGGTAAATAGGCGCTTGCAACCAACCGTTCATAGAATCTGTGTGGAGGATAATCGGTTTCCAACTCATCGTTTACTTTAAAAAAAGTGTCTATATTGTCTTTAATACATTTGAAAGGCTTGTTTTTCACATGCTTGTTCCATTCTATTAATAGTCCTAATGGCGTACGAGAAGCCTTAGTAAAAGCTTGTCTTTTTACTGTAAGTGCACACATGACTAATTCATCGTGAGGTAGCTTATCTAGACCTTTTTCTATCACCTCTTGACGGGTATGCGCATACTTAAACACCCCACCAAACGCTGTGTATTTTTTATCTTTCTTAGAATAAGTAACAGTGAATGCTATTTTCGAATAACCCGCTAATTGAACGATTTCATCAGGATATTTTTTTGCTTTACGACATATTTCATTAAATAGCATCAATCGGCGGATTTGCAGTGGAATACGTTTTTCTTCATAAGCAGTACGCATTTGTATCTCCTGTTAAACAGTATTTAATAAGGTACAATCAACTTCTATGTCATTTAAATTATATTAAACGTTTCTCATTGAAGCGTTCAGGCCTTGGTTGCCCCTTATTATCACGATATACGTCTGCAATTAACTCTTCTCTATCATCCCATAAAGGTAGGCGTGCCGTTGCAACGAGACGGTCATGAAACTTATGCGGTGGATAGTCTGAGTCAATTTCATCATTAATCCGAAAAAACACGTCTTCACGATAATCAACATAAGCGTGCATCCTATTTTTAACATAGCTGTTCCAATACCAGACCAGCTGGATAGGCGTGCGTGCAGGTTTGGTAAACTGCTTTAAATTGACGGTCAGCGCACGTGTTACTGGTTCGTCGTTAGGAAAAACACTAATACGTTGCTCGATAACTTCTTCACGCGTTTCTGCGTATTCAAACACACCGCCAAATGCAATAAACTTTTTAAAATCTTTTAAATACATGACACCGAGACATAATTCAGTAAATCTCATTAAGTGAATAATTTCATCAGGCTGTTTTTTTGCTAGCTTGCAAATTTCATCGAAAATTAATAGTCGACGGATTTGTAAAGGTATACGTTCATCTTCGTAGACGTAGTTCATTTTCAATTATCCTCTGTTAAAGACACTAGCATTGATCGATTGGCTTCAATGCACAAGTCTAGTTAACAAAAGACGATCACTTCTCTAAAGTCTTTTTGCTAGGATCAGCAGCAGCAACCCTAGCAAAAGTGAGAATGATTATGAAAAATGACACAGGCTTAAAAACTTATCAAATAGAAATAGTTGAAACGATGAGCGCTATTATAGACATAAAGGCTGAAGACGATTCTTCAGCGATTATGCAAGCACAAGAGAGATATAGGAACGAAGATATTGAGTTGAATTATGATGATTTAATCGAGACTAAATTTAATATTTTTGATGTGAAGTAAGCGACTAATTCAACTCAACCACTTCACCCGATAGCAAAGTAAGCGAGCTCATCGGCATCACCCCGCGCAGCGCATTACAAAAGAATAGCCGCATTATCCGTGGCAAATCCTCATCATGTAATGAACGCTCAACTACTGGTCGTTCTGTATTCGCAAGCGCATCGATGATTACTTGTCGCATGACCCCAGCGACACCCGACTGCGCCATAGACGGCGTATACCATTGGCCAGTGGTCAGATAGTTGGCCTGAGTTTGGTCATTATCGCTGCTGGTTGACACAGGTAGCGGCGACTCTGCTAGTTGATAAAACACATTGCTCATCGTGCCCTCCACCCAGTGTCCGTTCATATCGCGTAGCAGACCTTCGCCGATCTCTGGCTGTGGAGGGTTTGGCACCGGCTGAGCATTTAACCACTGCGCTTTGTACCGTTGCAGCTCACCGCTTGCGAGGACATTGTCTAAGCGATTGAGGCTTTTGAGTCCAGCCAATGGCGGTGGTAGGCTAGCAATCTTCGCCGATAGACAAACGGCGGCGCAATTACGCTGCCTAGGCATCATGCGTCCATCAGGTAGCGTGATTTGCTCTGCTGTCTTGACAGGCATAGCGGCCACTTTTAGCCAGACATCGCAGGCGCGACCAGCTGCATCAGACGCATAGCCATAGCCGCGTACCGCCTGCGTACTACGCGTGACGATCAGCTTTAGCATGCCTTGTTGCAGCTGCTTGCCATAGACGGACAGGCGGCTCATGAGTGCTGGGCAGTCTATATCCAGCTGCAGCGCTTTTGCATGGCTAAGCAGTCGCTGTCGATGATGTTGCTGCCACAGTATCTGCCCGTCGACGACGCCCATGGTGGTAAAAAAACCATCAGCGTATGCCAATCCGCGATTGTCTAAGGCGACTGCAGATGCCGCTGATCGTTGTTTTGCAGCATCTAAGTCTAGCGCCTCTAGGGGCTGGCCGGCCAATTGTAGGCAGTGCCAAGCATTGCTCGGTAGGGAGGCGGCGTTAGCAGGCGGTAGTGCTATATCAGATGGCAGCATCGAATCGCTTAGCCGTCATCTGTTTGGGCGGCTGATTTATTGATGATCAGCATACAGCTATAAAACTCACACTTGGCCAGCTCGACTTTTTGACCACCGATGACTTTGTTTTTGACGACTTGACCCGCCAGCATATCGGCGATGACTTTACCACCATCGTCGCCCATCAGTTGCCGTGCCAGCTTGTAGGCTTTTTTGGCATGGTTTTGACTGTGCTCTTTTTCTGTATCTGAGTCGGTGGGATTGGCATAGTACCAGCCAAGCTCGAGATATTTTTCGGAGTCGATAATATCTAGATACGGCGCGTCGGTCTTCATAAAACGATATTTGGATGCTGGATTGCTGGCATAGTCGAGACTGTTTTCGTCTGTACTGAGCACCTTGCCAAATGTGGTTTTGATGCCGTCCAGCTCGGTGACTTTTAGAGGCTCTACCTTTTCATTACTCCATGCCGAGACATCGTATTTGACAGGCGTGCCCTGCTCAGCCACCGCGCCGTCGAGGTCTGAGTCTGAGGCCGCATTGTCTTGGACTTGCGGTTCAGTGACGGCCTGCGCACTGCTATCGGTGGCCGCATCTGAGGTTTCAGGATCGTTTTTGTTGCTATCACAGCCGCTCAATGACAGAGCCGTCGCCATTATTGTACCGACTAGAAGGGTCTGTAGGTTATTATTCCACATGGGCAATTTACTCACACTTTTAGATGGGTCTCAACGTAGTATTAACGAGCTGGCAGCGATGCCGCTGATAACGATGAATGATTAGGTAACAGCTTATACTTTATTCATTTGTATTTTGTACGCGCTGGTACTTTATAAAATAGTGATGCTCTACTCTATATTGGGCGTGTTGAACATAAAACTGTTGTATAAATTTAAACGCGCTACTGGTATAAATTTTACTTGCGTGCTGCGTTCCTAGAGGCTGCGCAACCTACGTTTAAAAATAGCATCCCAGTAGCGCTATGCGCTTTTTAGAGTGCATCGGCTATATAGCTCATACGCGCCTCATAAGCTTGTTAGTTTACCCAACTGCATAACACTTGACTACCCTTTACGTTACGCATCCCCCTCCCAGAAAGTACAGATTTGTTAAAAACCTAACCCAGCAAAGCCTTTTTCAGCAAAACCGTTTTCAAAAAAAAACGCATAGCGTACTTCCGCTTCCGCATAGCCATGACTTATATCCATCTGCTCAAGCGTAGGGTTTGTCAACACCCGCGTTATCCCTTATGATGATTGGTCTCTAGCAGCGATTTATCGATTATCTTTTGCTTATTGTTTATCCGCGGACTCTCTATGACCCAACACTTTATCGTCGTCGGCAATCCCATTGCCCACAGTAAATCCCCTGAGATTCATGCCCAGTTTGCCGCTCAGACGGGGATAGATATCAGCTATCAGCGCCAATACTGTCCTGATGATGCCGCCAGCTTTACTGCGCTGCTCGAAGCGTTTTTTCATGGTGGTGGCGTGGGTGCCAATGTCACCGTGCCGTTTAAACAAGTCGCCTATGCATGCTGCGCGGCGCGTGGCGGCTTGTCTGAACATGCCAAGGTAGTAGGCGCGGTCAATACTTTATGGTTAAATACAACATTGTTAAAAAACGGTGCTTCCGTCTCTGAGGCCATTTATGGCGATAACACAGACGGTCAAGGTTTGGTCAATCATATACTGAGCTTGGGCTGGCCACTTGCAGGCGCGCGCGTGGCACTGATCGGCGCTGGTGGCGCAGCTCGCGGGGTGATTTTGCCACTGATTCAGGCAGGTATCGGTGATTTGAGCATTGCCAATCGCACAGTGAGCAAGGCGGAGGAGTTGGCTTGTGAGCTGAGCGCTGCAAGCGACATGATTGACGCACATGCTATTTCGACCTGCGCGACAAGCGAGCTGACAGGAGCCTTTGACATTATTATCAATGCCACCTCTATTGGGCTATCTGGTGAGACGTTGCCACTGGCAGATACGCTAACGGCTCATTATGCCTATGACATGATGTACGGACGCACGCTACCGTTTTTACAGCACTTTGCCACTCGCGGCGCACAGACATCGGACGGTTACGGCATGCTCATCGGCCAAGCAGCCCTGAGCTTTGAGCGCTGGACGACGCAAAAGGTAGATGTTGCTGTAGCGACTGCGGCGTTACATGATAAGGCAGTACATGATAAATAATACTGTGATAAATAGCGCTTAACCAACATGCGCCAGCAGCCAGTTTTCTATACGCCTTAATGGGCGACGTAGGCGCATCGAATGCATGGCCAGCCCGCCACCTAGGCCGGCCACGCAGCCGAGCGCCGTATCAAGCATCCGCGCACGCATGACTTCCTCTGCTATCGGTGCCACCATCGAGGCACTGCCGTACTCAGCGATAAAGATAGTCAGCGGCGTGATAAAGATCACGGCCAGACCATAATGCCGATCAACCAATGACTCGATCAACAGCATCATCGCGAGTATCGAGGCGGCCACGCCCCACTGCGACAGCCCCCACGACAGCATCCAGCCGGCGACCGCCATGCCAACGATAGTGCCGAGTAGTCGGTGTAGCTGCTTGATCCACATCGTGCGTAGCTGCATGCCCTGAATGATGATAAAACAGCTCATCGCCGCCCAGTAAGGATAGGGCATCTCAAAAAACATGGCGAGCGCCAAGGTTAAGCTGACAAAGCCCGCCACAATCGCACTATCACCGATCGTATCTGCCTCATAATGATAGACAGGCGCAGGCGCGACCGTACGCGTCATCAACAAAAACAGCGTATACAGCGCCGCCAATAACATCGACGCCCCGCTGCCCAAAACCACCAGCCCCATCGCCGCTGGCACCTGCGCCAGTGGTGTCGGCATAAACAGTGCTATCGCGCCTGCCATCATCACAAACAACCCTGCAGGTGGCGGCTGACGATAGTAACGCCCCAGCAGCACGACCCCAAAGGCCATCAGCACAAACACCGGCAACCTAAGCCATGGCAACTGCTGAGCTATCAGCCCCAAAGCAAAGCTCATCGCCATCGCAAATCCCCATGCCATGACCGTCACCAACCGATACGGCAAACTACCCACCAGCGGTAGGTTTAAGATAATCATCGCCCCCAGCGATGCCTTAATACCTGAAGGCAGCGCATCAAAATATGCCCCGACAAACACCGGAAAACTAATAGCAAGCGCGGCGATAATGGGCATGTGCCACGGTCTTTTGCTGCGATTGACCTTAAGCAGATGATCCAGCTCGCCATCGATGAGCGACTTGATACGAGTCCACAAGGCGGTGCGCCAAACGACATGCTGGTTGCGTAGTTTTTTGCCCATAATTGGCCTACTGTCTCCTAGATATAGGTTGCTTTAGTCGGTGGCCTACCCTGCTCTTTAGGTAATGCCCGCTTAGGTAGTGCCTGCTGATTATTGTCACGCTGCTCTTGCTCCTAGACTGCTGTGATAACGGCGGCCACAAAAGCAGAGCACTGACATAAAGGTGTTGATATAAAAGTGCTAAGATAAAACTGCTAAAAGAAAAGTGATAAAAGTAACAGACTAAAAAAAGTCCCATCATTCGTATTTCAACAAAACTAAAAGTAATAAAATATCATTAAAAACATGAATATTAGTTATATATTGTATATTTGTATGCATAGAAGATTTATACTCATACAAACGCCATAGCAGCTGACTTTTACTAAGGACGTTTGTAGGACTTTCATGGAATACATCGACTGGCTGCTCTTATCACCCTCCATGACCACTGACAGACGACCAACAGACCATTGGCTATCAAATAGAGACAGTGTCTACCTCTATCCCAAATAAGTAAAGATCGCTTACATAAACACTGGCTCAACGACTGCGCCACAAGCCTATGAGAGCGAACCAACCAAAGAGAGTGATTATGTTAACTTACAAAGCACCCTTACGTGATATCAAATTTTTGATCAACGATGTGTTTGATTATCAGACGCATTACCAAAGCTTAGACAACGGCGAAAACGCTGATCCCGAAACCGTTGATATGATCTTGCAAGGCATGGCGGATTTTGCCGAAAACGTCCTATCACCACTTTACCAGCCTGCTGACGAAGAAGGCTGTCATTTTGAAAATGGCGAAGTCACCACACCAAAGGGCTTTAAAGAAGCTTATGACCAATTTGTAGAAGGCGGCTGGCAAGGCATCTCATACCCTGAAGAGTACGGCGGTATGAACTTGCCGATGTCCATTAACCTCATCAAAGCTGAGATGATCGGCACGGCCAACTGGCCATGGGCGATGTATCCTGGTCTATCTACTGGCTGTATCAACACCTTATTACAGTACGGCTCTGATGAGCAAAAAGCCATCTATCTACCAAAGCTGGTTGAAGGCTCATGGTCAGGTACCATGTGTCTGACTGAGCCGCAGTGTGGTACCGATTTAGGGCAAGTAAAATCAAAAGCCATCCCGCAAGAAGACGGTACGTATAAAATCAGCGGCACCAAAATCTTTATCTCAAGCGGTGAGCACGACCTAACAGATAACATCATTCACATTACTTTAGCACGCCTACCCGATGCCCCAGAAGGCACGAGCGGTATCTCGCTCTTTATTGTACCAAAATTCACGCCCAATGCTGAAGGTGAGGCCGGTGAACGCAATGCAGTCGTCTGTGGTTCAATTGAGCACAAAATGGGTATCAGCTCGTCTTCGACCTGTGTATTGAACTTTGATGGTGCGACTGGTTATCTTATTGGTGAGCCACACAAAGGCCTAAAAGCCATGTTTACCTTTATGAATACTGCTCGTATCGGTACAGGTATCCAAGGTCTGGCACATACGGAGCTGTCTTTCCAAAACGCCTTGCCTTATGCCAAAGAACGCCGCTCTATGCGTACCTTATCAGGCACCAAAGACCCTAAAAAAGTGGCAGATGCCATCATTCATCATGCCGATGTTCGTCGTATGCTACTGACGCAAAAAGCCTTTGCTGAAGGTGGTCGTTCGATGATCTATCACTCAGCGCGCTATGCGGACAAAATGGCACAAGGCGTGGCCAATGGCGATGAAGCAGAGTTTGAGAAATGGGATGACAAGCTAGGTTTTTATACCCCCATCCTAAAAGGCTTCTTAACTGAGCTGGGTATCGAAGCGGCCAAACACGGTCAGCAAGTCTATGGCGGCCACGGCTATATCAAAGAATGGGGTATGGAGCTGATTGCTCGTGATGCTCGTATCGCGACCATGTACGAAGGAACCACGGGCGTACAGGCGTTAGATTTGCTCGGTCGTAAGGTCATCTTGCAATCTAAAGGCAAGATCATCCGTGACTATACCTCAAGCATCATGAAATGGTGCGGCGAGTATGCGCTGGATAAAGACATGCGTAAGTTCGTTTGGGCATTGACCAAGCTATGTGCTGAGTGGAACACCTTGACCGTTCGTCTGATGCTGATGGCACGTAAAGACCGCGAAATCATCTCTGCGGCCTCTGATGACTTTTTGATGTACTCAGGCTATGTGATGATGGGCTATCACTGGGCGCGTATGGCAGCCGTGGCGTATGACAAGCTCAAAAACGGCGGCACAGAAGCGCCAGAGTTTTACCAAGCCAAGATCCAAACCGCTGAGTTTTATTTTGATAAAATCTTACCACGCACCTCAGGTCATGCTGAAAGTATGGTTGCCCCAAGCGAGAGCATGACAGCGATGGATATCGACAGCTTTGCTTTCTTAGACTAAGATTGCCTCACAATTAAGCAATAATTCACAAAAAAAGCGCCTATGCATTAGGCGCTTTTTTATGGTTAACTAAAAGTCAGAGAATAAATTAGAACCATAGTTATCAAATAATAGACATCCAAAAACAGACAGCTGATAAACAATAACTTAATAAGGAGGCAGTGATGTTGTCGATTAATAATAAAACCACTTTATCACGCGCACGAGTGCTAAAAACGCTGTTGCTAAGTGCCACATTAATCAGCACTGGCACAAGTAACGCGCTGGCTAAAACTGGCGATACCACCATTCATTTTGCCAAAGGCGCTGTTAGTAGTGTTGTTACTGGTAAATTAAAACCTAATGAAGATGAGCGCTGGTATCGTTTTAATGCAAGCGCTGCGCAATACGCCATTATCAATATTGCGCCACTTGCTGGCACGCCTGAGACTGCCAATGTTGGTGTGCTGTACATGCCAAACGGCAAATATGACGGCACCAAAGGCGGGGTTATTTATCAAGGCTGCTTGCCTGCCACTGGCGAATATCGCTTGCGTATCGCACGCAATTTGATGGCAACTCACGGTAAAACCGCTGGTTATAAAGCCGAGGTGATGATATTGCCTAAATATGCCAGTAAGGCATTGTGCGAAAATAACTAGGTTATAAACGGGCGTCTTTAAAGGCTAGCTAAGCATTTTTTTATGATAAATCACGCTGATCTCTTCTACCTCAACACATATCTGGATGTCTGCACGCCCTGATTGCTGTTCACTTAATGTCTCTTCTATGGCATCTGTCAATAACTCAGCAAGCTGATGCCGTATGACTTCATTGCGGCCGCTCATAATTTTTAGATGCGCATAGACAAAGCCGTTACGTTGCTCATCATCCTCTACGCCGACCAAAAATGTCTCAATCGGTACGATGCGCGCTTTGATATCAGCAGGCTTACCAAAGTGCCCACTGTCCCATAGCGCTTGATTTAGTACTTTAAGAAATGACTCTTCATGAGCAATCATAACGTTTGGCGACACTTGAATGGTTAAATGCGGCATGGATAAAATCCTTATTAAAAATAGCAAATCTGCCAATAAGCAGCGCAAACACTATTAAGAGTAAATGACAAAAGCGCAGATAAGAGCAAATGACAAAGGCGCAGAATAAACGGCGTGTAGAATTTTTCTTAACCATTTTTAATCATCAATGATATCTGCAAAGCGCGCAGTAAGTGTGGTCGCCAATTGCTCAGGTGGCAATTCGATCTCTAAGCCACGGCGACCGCCACTCACATAAATACTTACTTGCTCTTGGGCTGCGGCATGGATGAGCGTCGGTAAGCGCTTTTTTTGTCCCAATGGGCTGACACCGCCGAGCACATAGCCCGTCGTCCGTTCGACTAGTTTGGGGTCGGCCATTTGTACTTTTTTACAAGGCAGCATTTTATTAGATGATAAAGCTTTGGCCATTTTTTTGAAGTTTAAGGTCTTATCAACGGGCAATATGGCCACGGCAAGCGCGCCTGCATCGCTCGATACCACTAAGGTCTTAAAGACTTGAGCGGCATCTACGCCCAGTTTTTCTGCCGCCTCAAGACCAAAAGAGGCCGCTTGTGCATCATGGGTGTATTCGTGTAATTGATAATCCAGACGGTGTTTTTTGGCAAGATTGATAGCAGGCGTCATAGGGGGTTCACTTATCTTTTTTAATAGATACATTCTAATAGATATCAGAACAGAGCGGTTTTCATCAGTCAGTGCGTCCATTATTGCGCTAAACGGGTCAACTTTCAAACGATTGTACCGCCAGCTGCGCGCGCCTAGCCTTGTTTTTAAATACTGTCTTTCATTAATGTCCTTAAGTGCTGTTCTCACTTACTGCCTGATGACTGATAGATAAGCGATGACCGCTGGCATATGAATATTAGTAGTATATACAGACAGCATATATCGCTTTGCTGGCTTTTATGGCATCATAAGCGCACTATATTTGATGATTTTTGATACTGATTATGATACCGAAGTTCCTAAAAAAACGGATTTTTAAAGCGCCCGTCACCACGGACAACGCCGCAACTGACGGCCAACCAGTCACGCCTAAGCCTTATGCAAATGCCCCGATCAATCAGCTCTATCGCAAGCTCTCGGGACAAATGCTGGACGTCGCGGTCAAACCCAAACTACTAGGAGAGCTGCCTGAGTTTGACAGCGATGATCAAACGCTCAGGTTTTATGTGCTGCAAGATTATTCGCGCTCCAATAGTATTTTGATTGACCTACAGACCCAAGAGCACAACCTGCCGCCTGCGTTGGTCGGCGTCCAAGATAGCGATCATAACATCAAAGAAAACGCCGCTATTATCTTTTTAAAGCACCCAAGTGCCAAAGACAGCCAACTCTCGCCGCGTCTATCGCGTTTGGTCTCTGCGGTGTTGCAGTATCCGGAGCTGAAGGTTCGGCTAGTGCCGGTGTCTATTTTGTGGGGACGCGCGCCAGAAAAAGAGGACTCGTTGTTTAAGCTGTTGACCGCCGATAACTGGGAAGACCCAAGCATCACCAAGCAATTATTTAATATCGGAGTGATGGGGCGCGATACCTTTGTGCAGTTTCATCCGCCGCAGGACTTGCGCGCGCTGATCCACGAGCAATTACATACCACGCCCGTAGAAGACGAGCATGCTCAACCTGTCAGCGATGAGATGCCCGCTTATACCCTGACCACTGGCGCGGATGGCAATCGCGAGCTGGTGCGGATGTTGCAGCAGCAGCTCACCACCTATCTGGACAAGCAGCGCGCCAGTATGCTGGGCCCTGATTTATCAGACCGCCGCAACCTTGTAGACAAGCTCGTGTACTCGCCTGCCATCAAGCACGCGATAGAAGCCGAGGCCAAGGCTACGGGTACCAGCATACGCGAAGCGCGCAGTGTCGCCAAAGGCTATGCCAATGAGATGGTCAACGACTACTCGCACTCGATCATTCGTGGTTTTTACAAGTTTTTGACGTGGCTATGGACACAGCTATATGATGGCGTCGAAGTCCATCATTTCGAGCGCGTACGCGAGCTGGCGGCAGACTACGAGCTGGTCTATGTGCCGTGTCATCGTAGCCATGTCGACTATTTGCTATTGTCTTATGTCATCTACAAGCGCGGTCTGAGCATCCCTTATGTCGCCGCTGGTGACAATTTAGACGTACCAGTATTAGGGCCGCTACTACGCGGCGCGGTAGCGTTTTATATTCGCCGTAGTTTCCGTGGTAACGCGCTTTATACCGCGGTGTTGCGTGAGTATATGCATACTCTCATCACCCGCAACACGCCGATTGAATACTTTATCGAAGGGGGCCGCTCTCGCTCAGGGCGACTGCTACCGCCGAAGATGGGCATGCTGGCGATGACGGTTCATAGCCAGCTGCGCCATACCAATAAGCCTGTGGTGTTTATTCCAACCTATATCGGTTATGAGCGCATCATGGAGGGCGGCACCTACGTCGGCGAGCTAAAGGGCAAGCCAAAAGAGTCCGAATCCCTTATCGGCTTACTCAAAGTCGGGCGCAAGATCGAGCGTATCTTTGGTAATGTCCATTTGAGCTTTGGTACGCCGTTGCACTTAAGCGATTTTATGACCAAGTTTGATGTACCAGCAGACAGCCTGCCTGCCGATCGCACCGATACCCCACTTGACGAAAAAACCAGCGCCATGGTGGACAATATCGGCGTCAAAATCATGCAGCATATCAACAAAGCCGCTGTCATCACGCCAGTATCGTTATTGTCACTGGTATTGCTATCAGCCCCAAAAGCGGCGCTTGATGAAGACATTTGCCGCGAGCAAATCGCCTTGTATCAGGGGCTCGCCCAGCAGCTGCCTTATGCTGATGATACTTTTATCACCGATATGAGCCCGCAGCAAATCATTGATTATGGTATCAAGCTCAAGCTCATCGAGCGCACGCCGCATATCTTAGGCGACATCATTCAGATTGCTGGCAAGCAGGCAGCGTTGCTCAGCTACTTCCGTAACAATATATTGCACGTCTTTATTTTGCTGTCGTTCTTATCGGCCTTGGTCGCTCGTAATGGCCGTATCGAGCGCAGCCGTTTGGACAATATTGCCACGCAGATGTATCCATTTTTACAAAGCGAGCTGTTTTTGTACTATCCGGCGCACAGCCTAAACGATACCCTCAACAAAAAAGTCGATAGCCTGCTCGCTCATGGTCTTATCGTCGAGCTTGGCGATGGTATCTTGAGCGTCCCTGAGTCCAATAGTAAAGGCTATCAGCAGCTACAAGTACTGGCCACGCCTGTCGGGCAGAGTCTCGAGCGATACTTTATGACCCTTGCCCTACTCGCGCAGCAAGGCTCGGGCAATCTGACTGAAAAAGAGGTCGTGGATTTGTGTCACTTGCTCGGTCAGCGCTTGTCGGTGCTATATGCCGACGACATTCCGGATTTCTTTGATCGGGCGTTGTTTACCAGCTTTATCAGTGCCTTGACGCGCCTTGACTACTTACAAAAAGATGAAGAAACTGGGGTGCTGACCTTTGATCATCGTATCAATGACATCGCTCACCATGCCAAGTACGTCCTGACGCCTGATATGATGCAAATCTTACAGCAAGTCGCAAGCTTAGACGAAGAAGAGATTACCCACGCGATTACTGAGATTAGCAATAAAAAGCAGCGTAAATTTGGTCGTAAGCGTTAATTGATACCGTTATATTAAGCTGCTCAAGATATTGAGCAGCTTAAAAAAAGACCTCTAACTGATTAGAGGTCTTTTTTATTGAGCACTATATTTTATTGAGTACCATACGCACCGCTCTTAGGTAGAAATCTTTTTATACTTCATACGCTTCGGAGTAGCATCATCACCCATGGTCTTTTTGCGATAGGCTTCAAACTCAGAGTAGTTACCATCGAACCATACAGGGCCTTCTTCTTCGAACGCCAAGATGTGGGTGGCGATACGGTCAAGGAACCAGCGATCATGCGAGACGACCATGACGGTACCAGGGAATACTTGAATCGCATCCTCTAGCGCACGTAAGGTTTCAACGTCCAAGTCGTTCGAGGGTTCATCGAGTAGCAGTACGTTTGCGCCTTGCTTTAGTGTCTTAGCCAATTGCAAGCGGTTACGCTCACCACCTGATAATTGACCGACATGTTTCTGCTGGTCTGAGCCTTTGAAATTAAAGCGGCCAATATAGGCACGGCTTGGCGTGGTGTAGTCACCGACAGTAATCATGTCAAGGCCGTCTGATACTTCTTCCCAGACGGTCTTTTTGTCGTCTAGGTTGTCACGCACCTGACCAACATAGGCAACCTTGACACTTTCGCCCAGCTCGACTGAGCCAGTATCTGGGGTATCACGCTCAGTAATCATGTTAAATAGCGTGGTTTTACCCGCACCATTTGGACCGATGATACCAACGATAGCACCCGCTGGGACATTGAAGCTAAGGTCTTTGTATAGCAGACGATCACCAAAAGACTTGGAGATGTTATTGACCTCGATAACTTTATTACCTAGACGCGGACCGGGCGGAATATAAATCTCTGAGGTCTCATTTCGCTGCTGGAATTCTTTTGAGTTCAGCTCTTCAAAACGCTGTACACGAGATTTAGATTTGGCTTGTTGGCCTTTTTGATTTTTACGAATCCACTCAAGCTCTTTTTTCAGCGCTTTGGCAAACGACTCTTCTTGCTTCTGTTGTTCCTCTAAGCGCTTGTTTTTTTGCTCTAACCACTCAGTATAGTTACCTTCATACGGGTAGCCATAGCCTCGGTCAAGCTCCAAAATCCACTGAGCCACATTATCCAAGAAATAACGATCATGGGTAATGGCAACGATAGTGCCGCTATAGTTTTGCAAGAATTGCTCAAGCCACGCGACCGATTCGGCGTCCAAATGGTTGGTCGGTTCGTCAAGTAGTAGCATATCAGGACGTGACAATAGCAGACGGCATAGCGCCACACGGCGTTTTTCACCACCAGATAATTTGCTAACATCTGCATCCCATGGCGGCAGACGTAGCGCATCAGCGGCTTTTTCGAGCTGGGTATTTAGGTTATGAGCGTCCCACGCTTGGATGATGTCTTCCATCTTGCCTTGCTCTTCAGCCAGCTTATCAAAGTCGGCATCGGGCTCTGCGTATTCGGCATAAATCGCATCCAAACGCGCGAGCGCATCTAACGCCTCACGCATACCGTCTTCGACGTTACCACGGACGTCTTTGCTGTCATCAAGCTGTGGCTCCTGCGGTAGGTAACCGACTTTGGTACCTGTTTGCGCGCGCGCCTCACCACTAAACTCAGTATCGACACCTGCCATGATACGTAGCAAGGTAGACTTACCCGCACCATTGATACCTAGCACACCAATTTTGGCACCAGGGAAAAACGATAGGTTGATGTTTTTTAGAATCTCACGCTTAGGCGGAACAAGTTTTGACACGTTGTTCATCGTGTAAATATATTGAGCCATTAACACTCCGATAGACTGCATAGACAAGGCGTGACAGTCGCACTTTGCACGGATGCTCAGTGGGCTGCGCCTCAAAAATCAGGGTTGTAAATTGTCTGCCATTATCGCATTGTGGCGCATACCCTGCAAGCGAGTAGACAGCTTTCGTGCCTTTTCTGCTAAAGTATTGGATTAATTGGTGAAATATGCCAACCTTACCGAGTTTTTTGCCGACCTCAACGAGCCTTGACGATTTTGATAAGGGTAGGCTATCGTAACATTTACCCTATCCACGATTACCCGAAAGGGCTATAAATCTACTCGCAGGCAGCGCATAATAAGGCATAACGTATTTGGGCAGATGATAAATAGGCAATGCCGCCATCTATCATCGATCTAGGGCTTTTTTATAAGAAGCATCGATCTAGAGCTTTCGTATAAGAGCCACTGTCTAAATACCCTCAACCGAAAGCAATCTAATAAAACCAACAATGGAGTATATGATGAGTACACAGGAATTTACTGCAGACAACGCCCCAACCATCAGCCACAACGAGTCCGCAAACCGCTTTGAGACCACCATCGACGGTCATACAGGCTACATCAGCTATCAGGAGCGCGACGACAAGCTGGTGTATGACCATACCATCGTGCCAAAAGAGCTAGGCGGCCGTGGTCTTGGTACAGCGCTGGTCAAGCATGCTCTCGACTATGCGCGCGCTCATGATAAAAAGGTGGTGCCGCAATGCTCATTTGTCGCCTCATACATCAATAGACGTCCTGAGTATCAAGACTTAGTATAAAAAATTTGGTATAAAATACTTGATATAACAGACTGTTCGCCAGTCAGCTGACGTCATCGTTATTTTTAATAAACCAAACCACATAACAATAAAGGTTATTAATATGAGTAGTTTATCTGACAAACAAATCAACCTACAGTTAGAAGATCTGGCAGGATGGCAACGTGACGGCAATAGTATCGTCAAGACCTATCACTTTAGCGACTTTATCGAAGCCATGAGCTTTATGAATCAAGCCGCTTTTCATGCAGAGGCGCTCGAGCATCATCCTGAATGGCGTAATATCTACAATGTGGTAGAAGTGCGCTTGACCAACCACGATACAGGTGGCATCTCAAGCCTGGATATCCGTTTGGCCAAACGCATGGAGCACATCATTCAGCCCAAACGCTTATAAGCGCTATCTGATAGACAAACATAGCAGCCAAAAAAAGTCCTCGATTCAAATCGAGGACTTTTTTTACCAAATATACTCAAGCATCTTGCCTGTATATTTAAACTTGCCTGCATATTTAAAATAGTTAAACATCTTAGCTGCTTAACTGCCGACTACATACGGCGGCTTACAAATGCGACGATAAATAAAATCACCGCCAATGCCAATAAAATATACGCAAAGTTTGCTGATAAGCCTGCGACACCGCCGAAGCCCAAGAAACTTGCTAACAATGCGATAACGGCAAAAATAATAGCCCAGCGAAACATAATCTTCTCCTTGAATGATAATCAAAAGCAGATCGCAGATCTGTCTGCTATCCTTTCTTTTCTTTTCATACTCATTAATTGTTGTTTTTTTATACCTATTACAACGGCTTACGACCATAGATTAGCAACATTTGTCGCCAGACAACGTTCATTTTGGTAATAATATCGGTGGATTATGTAACCTTTGTAGCAAATCTTAATACTCGCCAAATCTTGTTTTTGTTCATGAAGATTGTGTGTAGCAACAGTTGATGTTTTATAAGTCACGCTTTTTTTGTCCATTAAATCTGTTATAACCCCTCATAGTGACCCACTAAAAAGTAGCTAGGCGCAGTATGGAGGACACGCCCTAGTCATCAACCTTGCTATCACATTTTTATAGGAAGCTGACTGTCGCAACCCAACCATAAAATGACTGTCAGTACTGCACTTGACCAGATGATTATTGAGCAAAAGTTGCTATGATGATGGTAGCTACGATAATGAACGAGCCGCTACAAACAACCATTCATATAAGGAAGAGAGTTATGGATACCAATACGGATACGACCAATCACACCGCTGCAAACAACACTGAAAAACGAGCCTATGCGGTCGTGCTCTATGGGGCGACCAGTTTTGTCGGGCAGATTACCGCTCATTATTTGACCCATTTTTTGTCAAATGCCAAAAACAAAGACGGCTCTAATGTCGCATGGGCCATAGCCGGCCGTGATGAAGCAAAGCTAAACGACTTGCAGTCCAAACTTGCCAGCAAAGTCGACACCATCATTGCCAATAGTAACGACGCCACCAGCCTCGATGCGATGACCAAACAAACCCAAGTCATCATCTCAACCGTCGGCCCCTACCTCAAGTACGGCGAACCATTGATCAAGTCTTGTGCAGAAAATGGCACCGACTACGTCGATCTGACCGGTGAAGCCATCTTTATCAAAGACATGATGGATAAATATCAGGAGACGGCAAAACAAAGTGGCGCTCGTATTGTCAACTCCTGCGGGTTTGATTCCATTCCTTCAGATTTGGGGGTTTATTTTACCCAAAAGCAAGCCGAAGAGAGATTTGGTGAGACATGTGATGTCATTCATATGCGTGTCAAGGCGGCAAAAGGTGGACTGTCTGGCGGTACTATTGCCTCAATGGCAACGATATTTGAAGAAGTCGGAGAAGACAAATCGCGCCGCAAGCAAGTGGCCAACCCTTATTTGCTAAACGATGATAAAGACGCGCCAAACGTACGCCAAGACAACATCAGCAAACCAAAATACGACAGCGAGCACAAACGCTGGCTTGCGCCCTTTGTCATGGCCAGTATCAACACCCGTATCGTCCATCGTACCAACCAACTGCTCGGCTATGAGTACGGGCGTCAGTTTAAATACGATGAAGCGATGTGGATGAAGGGTGGCGTCAAAGGTCAACTATCGAGCTATGCGATGAGCGCAGGCTTATTTGGATTTGCCACAGCGATGATGATCAAACCCAGCCGTGAGCTACTATCTAAGCATGTGCTGCCCAAGTCAGGCTCTGGCCCTTCTAAAGAAGAGCAAGAAAACGGCTACTTCGATATTCGTCTGTTTGGTCAAACCACTGGCAACCAGACCATCAATACCAAAGTCACCGGCGATAAAGACCCAGGTTATGGCAGCACTTCGCGTATGTTGGCACAGGCCGCTCTTTGCTTGGCACAAGATATCAGCAAAGACGATGTGGCCGGTGGATTTTGGACGCCAGCGGCCGCGATGGGCGATACCTTACTGTCGCGCTTAGAGGAGCATGCCGGCCTTCGTTTTGAGGTAGTCGATGCCTAACATTATTATCATGGGTAGATGAGGGGCTGCATCACATTCATCCCAGCCGTACTGTACTTATTTTATAGCAGATCGACTATAGTCTCTGACCGTGTCTTATTTATAAGGTGCGGTTTTTTTATGGCAAAAATTTTAGAAAATGTAGTGAAACATCAAATGACAAATCTGAGCGGCTGTTAATAAATACAACTCGTCAGTGAAGCCCCTGCCCTAGAGGCACAAATTGCGGTCACTGAAGCGCGCAGCGTAGAGCCTGTCGTCGTCGAAACAACGCGCGTGATACGTCCAGCCAAGTACAGCGTCAAAGAAGTCATTATCGCTCCAGACGATCAAATCAAACGCGTCAACACCACTCAAGGCACGGCAATCGCCATCGAAGATAGTG
The DNA here is from genome assembly GCF_904846595.1 of Psychrobacter sp. HII-4. Classification (NCBI taxonomy): domain Bacteria; kingdom Pseudomonadati; phylum Pseudomonadota; class Gammaproteobacteria; order Moraxellales; family Moraxellaceae; genus Psychrobacter; species Psychrobacter sp. HII-4. The sequence goes on from NZ_CAJHBJ010000002.1 coordinate 245,446, forward strand.
CCAATCGCGCTGTGATTGTGGGCGCAGAGGCCGATACCGACGTCCTTGATAACACAGAAATCAACCAAACCTTCCCTGTGGTTCGCGTTCCTGATGCTGACGAGATGCCTCAGATAACGAAAGAGGTAAATGAATAAAGGATTGGCATATAACCTGTTTTAAATACGCGCTCAAAGCGCCAAAAAACGAAGACAACCAAAGACAAGCTTGGATAGATATTGTCGCAAATGTATTACCAACGTTTCATAATGTCACAAGAAAACACCAAGCTGTTAGAACCTTAATGACTTTACTACTGAAATACTGGCCCTAGAGCTGGTATTTTGCGTTTGGGAATAATAACAAGATCGTATCAGCACATAAGGTAGTGACTCAAAGTTCACCATCTTATGCGCGGATTTGTGGTTTTGTACATAATCATCTTATTATATTTTGGAGTTTTATTATGAAAAACACGGCTTTATCACTACTTATGGGTGCGACGCTTATCTTACCAACCATGGCGATGGCAGCCCCAGTCAACACAGCAGAGGTGACCCCAGCGGATAAACTGGCCGAACCCGTAGACAATACCTTACAAGCTGAAGTCGAAGGCCCAGATGGTGAGTTACTGGCCACTCAACCTGGCGCTGTAGAAAGTGAAGAGGCAGTTGCTATCACAGATGCAGCAGCCATGGAGGTGGCGACTAATGAAGCTACTGAGGAAGAAAATGATGCAATGGCAGCGGCTGGCATGCAACCTGCGCAAACCGAGCAGCCTGCACCAGCACTCAACATGCAGCACAGTGATGCAAACTATCAGCCACTATTGGCAGGTGAAGGCGCAACCGACGACGAAGCTGCCAACACAGAAATCACATTACAAGAAAAGAAAAAAGACAAGCGTGGTGAGCTACTCGCAACGCAGCCTGCGGATGTCGAGTTTAAAGAAAATCGCCGTATCGCTATCGCACGCTAAGATATGGGCGCAATAATAGCGTCTCGATAATAGCAGCGCCTCAATTATAGCGTCGTTAACAAACAGCATAAACACAGATAGTATTTTGCCTAGTAAGGCACAATTGATACAAGCGTATGATACAAAAAAGGCAGCCCAATGGCTGCCTTTTTTCTATTTTTTATAATACTGATTATTTTTTGCTTTTGGTCACGCCGGCTTCTTGTAGCAGTGCGCCCAAAGTCCCCATTTTGGCTGGTGCGTCGGCTTTTTGAGCCTTGCTGCGGTTAGAGGCACTGTCATTAGCTTGACGATGGTCACGCGGTTTTGTTGCACGCTTATCCGCTGGGCGCTTGTTGTTTGGACGATTGCTGCGCGGCCGGCTCGCTTTTTCATCACCACCAGTATTGCGGGTCGCAGGCTTGGCGGCTGGCCGCGCTGATTTTTCTGCTTCAGGCTTCATGCTAAAGCCAATACGGCCACGTTTTTCATCAATGGAGATGACACGTACCGAGACGATATCGCCTGGTTTGACACGGTTCATCGGATCAGCGACAAAATCATTGGCCATCTGTGAGATATGTACCAGCCCGTCTTGATGCACACCGACATCCACAAAACACCCAAAGGCAGTGACGTTGGTCACCACGCCTTCTAGCTGCATGCCTTCGCTTAAGTCTTTAATGCTATTGACGTCTTCGCGGAAGTTAGCGGTCTTAAACTCAGGGCGTGGATCGCGCGCAGGTTTTGCCAGCTCTTCAATGATGGCTTTTACACTGACATTGTCGTCATTGGCCGCCAGTGCTGTGGTATCAATGCTATTTAATACGCTGTCATTACCCAGCACCTCTGGCAATGCTTTACCGGTTTGCGCCAGCAAGCTATCAACCAGCGCGTAGCTCTCTGGATGAACGCCTGTCGCATCCAGCGGGTTGCTGCCACCGTGGATACGCAAAAACCCTGCCGCTTGCTCAAAGGTCTTGACTCCGAGGCGTGGCACGTTTTTGAGGGCTTCACGGCTATCAAAAGCGCCGTGCTCTTTGCGGTAAGTCACGATTTGCTGAGCGACGTTTTTGTTTAAACCAGCGATATGCGCCAAAATAGCTGGGCTTGCAGTATTCACATCAACACCAACCGCGTTCACACTATCTTGCGTGACTTTATCAAGGCTGTCGGCCAACTGGTTTTGGTTGACATCGTGCTGATATTGACCCACGCCAATGGCTTTTGGATCGACTTTGACCAGCTCAGATAGCGGATCTTGCAAGCGACGGGCGATAGAAACCGCACCGCGTACCGAGACATCTAAATTAGCAAGCTCATCACTGGCAAGCTCGCTGGCAGAATAAACAGACGCGCCTGATTCATTGACGATCACGGCTTTGGCTTTTAATTCAGCGTTGGCGGCCAAAATCTCTTTGATCATCGCATCGGTTTCGCGGCTGGCCGTACCGTTACCGATAGCCACCAAATCAACCTTATAAGTGCTTAATAACTCATCGATGATTTTTTTGGCTTCATCCATCTTATTATCAGGAGCAAACGGATAGACAGTCGCCACCACAGGCTTGTCTTCATTATCTAACATGACATGACCTTGGGCATCGACAACTGCCATCTTCACGCCGTGACGAATACCTGGATCGACGCCCAAAATCACCTTGCGACCAGCAGGTGCAGCCATGAGTAGATGCTGTAAGTTACTGGCAAACACCTCAATTGCATCGGCCTCAGCGGTCAGACGTTTTTCGGTCAATAAACGATGCTCGATATGCGGGCGCCATTTATCCTTCCAGAGACTGGTCGCCGCTTCCTGCAAAAACTCACGACGGGCAGCAGGCGCTTTGGCATCGATATCAAAATGACTGATGATTTTTTCGATAAAGGGAGCGTCTTCGCCATCAATCTTTAGGCCCAAGACGTTTTCTTGGCGGCCACGCAGCATCGCAAGCAGGCGATGATTGGGCAGGCGCGCTAGGCTCTCACTGTGCTCAAAGTAGTCTTTGAATTTTTCGCCCACTTCGCGTTTTTCGTCACTGGCGACAGTCGATACGATGCTCGCTGTCTTTGCAAAACCATTACGCAAGTTATCAAGTAAATCCAGCGCTTGCGTCCATTCATCAACGATGATGGCTTGTACGCCCGCCAGTTGTTTGTCTAGATCACCAAAGTCGACCTCTATCTCATTGCCCTTGTCATCAGAGATACTGGCTGGTGCCTCATAATCTGCCAATGCATCAGTTGGGGTAACCTCTTGGGTCAACAGCGCTTGTGCCGGTACATCCAAACCGGCGGCGCGGGCTTTGGCCGCAGGAGAGCGGCGGCGCGGACGGTATGGCAGATAGATGTCTTCTAGCTCAAGTTTCGATGTCGCATTGTCAATGCGCGCCTGCAGCTCATCTGTCAAGTTGCCTTGCGTGCTGAGCAGCTCAGTGATTTTGAGGCGGCGGCTGGCCATGTCACGCTCATAGTTGAGCGATTTTTCTAGCGCTCGCAGTTGTGCATCGTCAAGATTTTGCGTCTTTTCTTTACGGTAACGGGCGATAAAAGGAACTGTCGCGCCTTCATCATAAAGTTTGACAAACGCATTGACTTGAGCAGTCTTAATGCCAAGCGCGCGAGCAAGCTTGTCGTGAATATTCGCGTGTGTGGTTGCATCCAAAACCTGTGTATTTGTCTGGGTTTGAGATGGCGTTAAGGTATCAGTGCTACTCATATACGTATCAATCGTTGAGAAATGTAGTTTTGCATTATAGCAAAAGCTGCATGAATAAAAATCCTTTTTATCTTTTTGCGCTTTTGCCTAGATTTTATGGCCGATATCGCCTTTTATCCTTTCTGTTTCGGCGTTGTTAAACAAACGCATACAGCATTTATCCTGATGGATGATGCAATTGCTGGTGCAATCTTATACACTAAAGTATCAGCGGCGCAGTTTGGTGGTGTCTTGCAGCGTGAACCTCTAAGTCTGATTATTTTGTATCGCTTAACGCCGCTACATAACTTTGTGTGCTTCTATATTTAGAAAGCTATAGCCGAACCCAAATAAATCAGATACCTGGCTATCAAGTCGCTCAATGAAATGGTGTTTTTATATTGGATTGACTATAAGGCATATTAAGAGGGAACTTTGTTGTTAGATAGTTTTTTAGACAGTTTTTAATCGCAGAGCAAATAATGATAAGGGTGTTGCTCAGCGCAATTTATGCGTGACACCGATAATGAATATTCATAATAATTTTTATAAGAGGATGCCTGTATGACAGATAATAATAGCCCAGATACTTTGACTCAGCGTATTTTGGTCGTCGATGACGATGCCCGCTTGCGTTCTTTGTTGCAGCGCTTTTTAGAGGACGATGGTTTTGTCGTGCGCACCGCCCATGATGCCAGTCAGATGGATAAGCTGATGCAGCGCGAGTTGTTTTCGTTGGTGGTGCTTGATTTGATGCTTCCTGGTGAGGACGGCATTAGTATCTGTAAGCGCTTGCGTGAAGACAATGCCGACATCCCTATCATCATGCTCACCGCCAAAGGTGGTGACGCTGATCGTATCGCTGGCCTCGAAGCAGGCGCTGATGACTACTTACCAAAACCCTTTAACCCAAAAGAGCTGCTGGCACGTATCAAAGCGGTACTGCGTCGTCAAAACCGTGAGCTACCGGGTGCGCCAAGCCATCAGCTAGAAGTGGTAGAGTTTGGACCATGGACACTTGATTTATCAACGCGTACGCTCAAACGCGACGGTAATGTCGTGACTTTGACGACAGGCGAGTTTTCCGTCCTAAAAGCTTTGGTGCAACACCCGCGCGAGCCATTGACTCGTGACAAGCTTATGAATTTGGCGCGGGGCCGTGAATGGGGGGCGATGGAGCGCTCTATTGATGTACAGGTCTCACGCCTGCGCCGCTTGATTGAGGACAATCCGTCACAAGCGCGCTATATCCAGACGGTATGGGGCGTGGGTTATGTGTTTGTACCAGATGAGACAGAAGCCGAAACCGCCAAGAGTGAATAGCTTTTGACTGATTTAATTTATTTTAATATAGGCCGTGTTTGGTTACTCACAAACACGTGCCAATATGATGAGCATACCTGTGAAAAACCCAATTATTTTTCAAAACATACCTTGCACCTTAGTGACAGGGTTGCAAACAGTTAAATAAAACATATACAAACCTACCTATTTATTACTATTATAGATAGATTATATCTATAATATAGAGAGCAAGTTATGGGGAAACTGGTTAGTATTGGGGAGGCTGCCAAACATTTCGGGGTTGCTCAATCCACATTAAGACGTTGGGATGAGGATGGTACGTTAGTCGCCAAGCGAACCGAAAACGGGCATAGGCGATATGATTTAAGTGAAATCAGACCGCATTCCTTGAATACACCACCTAAATTAGACCGAAAAACCATTGCTTATGCTCGTGTGTCGAGTCGTGATCAAAAAGACGACTTACTTCTCCAGTCTCAAGTTTTGGAACTTTATTGTGCCAGGCAAGGCTGGACTTTTGAGACGATTACCGATCTTGGTAGTGGAATGGATTATAAAAAGAAAGGCTTAAAAAACCTGCTTGATGACATACTGAGCAATAAAGTTGAACGGCTGGTAATTACCCATAAAGACAGGCTTTTACGATTTGGTGCAGAACTGGTTTTCATGTTGTGTGAGGCTCGTGACGTTGAAGTGGTAATAATCAATCAAGGTGAAGAGTTGAGTTTTGAGCAAGAATTAGCCCAAGATGTATTGGAGATTATCACCGTATTTTCAGCGAGGCTATACGGCTCTCGCAGCAAGAAAAACCAACAATTAATAGAGGCGGTTAAAAAAGCATTATGATCCGTGGACACATTATCGAACTCAAGCCAAACAACGTACAGGCAAATCACCTTGCTCGTGCTTGTGGCGTGGCGAGAAAAGCCTACAACTGGGCTTTGCATGAGTGGCAGCGGCAGTATGCGCTTGACAAAGCGTACCGAGATGCGTGTTTGGCCGCAGGCGTTGAGGTTGATACTAAAAATCTAAACAAGCCCTCACAGGCGAAGCTCAGACGCGAATTGAACGCCATTAAGCGTGAATTATTCCCCTATATGCTGGAAGTGACCAAATGCGCTCCGCAGGCGGCAATCATGCAGTTGGGTGACCA